>JADGHI010000710.1 GCA_019689515.1 Acetobacteraceae bacterium
GGGTGATGCGGCTCAGGCCGTCGCCGCGACCTCCGACAGGTCGCGCACGACGACATGGGCGCCGTGGCGGCGCAGCGCCTCCGCCTGGTCGCCCCGGCCCACGCCGACCACCAAACCGAAGCCGCCGCGCCGCGCCGCCTCGACGCCGGCGAGCGCGTCCTCGAACACCACGGCGCGGGCCGGAGGGACATTGAGGCGCCGCGCGGCTTCGAGGAAGGTGTCGGGCGCGGGCTTGCCGGCCAGGCCGAGCGCCGCCGCATCGTGCCCATCGACGCGCAGGTCGATGAGGCCGTCGAGCCCGGCCGCGGCGAGCAGGGCGGCGCAATTACGGCTCGCCGAAACCACGGCGACCGGCATGCGGAGGCGGCGCAGCGCCCGCAGCAATGCCTCGGCACCAGGGGCGGGCTCGACACCCTCGGCTTGCAGCGCCTCCATGAACAGGTCCTGCTTGCGCCGGGCGAGCGTCGTGATGGTCAGCGCGTCCGCAGGGTCGGCAGCCGATCCCTCCGGCAGCACGATGCCGCGCGAGGCGAGGAAGGCGCGCACGCCGTCCTCGCGCCGCTTACCATCCACGAAGGCGAGGTAGTCGGCGCGGGCGTCGAAGGGCCGGAAGGGCTCGCCGGTTTCCGCGGCGCGGCGGCGCAGCACCGGGTCGAACAGCGCCTTCCAGGCAGCAGCATGGACCCGCGCCGTGTCGGTGAGCACGCCGTCGAGGTCGAACAGGACCGCGTCCCACTCGTGCCGGGACAGCGTGAGCCGTGCCGCGTCGTGCTCCATCATCGCTGGTCCTGGATCGTCCTCGTCGTGCCGGTGCATGTCTCGCCGTGAAAGAACTGGTGCCGATCACGCGGAAGGCCAGAGTGCGTGGGTGAGGGCGGCGTGGGAGGGCGGCTACCCCGCCCGCCTGCGACTTGCGCAACAGCGCGGCCTGGGGTGGCGCTACCGTCGGAACGGGCGGCGCGGATTGGCGCGCATTCCCGGGAACCACGGCGAGCGGCCTCTCGCCATCCCGTTCCCGGCCGCCTCGCTTCCAATCCTTGCCCACCGGCCCCGCCTCCACTAGCTGGACGGAGGGATCCTGACCTTCGAGGAGGCCGATGCGGCTGCTTTGCGCGACCGACCTGTCGGCCCGTTCCGACCGCGCGGTGCGGCGCGGGGCAAAGCTTGCGCGATGGCGCGGCGCCGAGATGCTCCCGCTACAAGTCGTGGATGACGCCGACCAATCGGCACGGCAGGCCGAGGCCGGCAAGGCCGTCAACGCGGGCATCCGCGCCGGCGCGGCGCAGGCAGCCGATCTGGTGGTGCGGGGCGCGCCGCGGCTTGCTGAAGAATTGGGTCGTCGGCACCACTGCGGAATGGGTCGTGCGCGCAGCGGCAGCGGCGCGCCTGTGCCGGTTGCCAACCTGCTACCGACCGCCCCCCTATGGCCGCGTCCTCGCCATAGTGGACATGTCGGAGGCCTCGGCCCGCGCACTGCGCGCTGCCCGCACGGCGCTCGGCCTGTTCAGCGACGGCGCGGACTAGCCGGCATGACCGCCCACCGAAGCCGCCCCAGCGGCAACATCGCCACCCCCTTTGCGTCGGGATCGCCATGACCACAGAGCACAACCCCCGTCTCGTCACCCTCACGCTCAATCCCGCGGTGGACCTTGCCTGCGAGGCGGAGGCGGTGCGGCCCGTGCGCAAGATCCGCACCACGGGCGAGACCTATGACGCGGGGGGCGGCGGGGTGAACGTCTCGCGCGTGGCGCATGAGCTGGGCGGCGCCACACTGGCCGTGGTGACGACGGGCGGCGTCGCCGGCCGGTTCCTCGAGGAGTTGCTGGACGAGGCCGGGGTGCCGCGGCGCAGCGTGCCGATCCGCGGGCGCACCCGCATCGCGATGGTGGTGCATGACCGCGCCAGCGGTCTCGAATACCGCTTCATCCCGGAGGGGCCGGAGCTGCAGGAGGCGGAGTGGCGCGCCGCCCTCGCCGCGGTGGCGGAGGAGCCCGGCGATTGGCTGGTGCTCAGCGGCAGCCTGCCGCGCCGCGTGCCCGAGGATTTCTACGCCCGCGCCCTCCGCGAGGCGCGCGACCGCGGCCGGCGCGTCGTGCTCGACACCTCCGGCGCGGCGCTGCGCGCGGCGCTGGCCGTGGGCGGCGTCGAGCTGGTGAAGCCGAGCCTCGGCGAGTTCGAGGCGCTGCTCGGCCGCGAGT
>JADGHI010000711.1 GCA_019689515.1 Acetobacteraceae bacterium
CTGCTGCGGGGGGCGCGGTGCGGGGGGGGCGGCGCCCCGGAGCGGAGCCCGGAGGCGGAAGGCGGGTGGCGCCGGATCAGGCCGCCGCCACCGTCTCCGTCTCGTAGCACTCGATCACGTCGCCGACCTTGATGTCGTCGTAGTTGGCGAAGCTCATGCCGCACTCGTAGCCGCTCTGCACCTCGCGGACGTCGTCCTTGAAGCGCCGCAGCGTCGAGAGCTCGCCCTGGTGGATCACCACGCCGTCGCGCAGCAGGCGCACGCCGGCACCGCGCTTCACCACGCCCTCGGTCACGCGGCAGCCGGCGACCTTGCCGACGCGCTTGACCTCGAAGACCTGGAGGATCTGCGCGTAGCCCAGGAACTTCTCGCGCTGCACCGGCGCGAGCCGCCCCTTGACCAGCTTTTCGACGTCGTCCGCCACCTCGTAGATGATCGAGTAGTAGCGGATCTCGACGCCCTCGCGTTGCGCCAGCTCCCGCGCCTGCGCGGTGGCACGCACGTTGAAGGCGACGATGACGGCGTTCGAGGCCTTGGCGAGCTGCACGTCGGACTCGGTGATCTGGCCCACCGCGCTGTGCAGCACGCGGACCTTGACCTCCTCGTTGCCGAGCTTGCCGAGGGTCGCGACGATCGCCTCGGCCGAGCCCTGCACGTCGGCCTTGACGACGACCGCGACCTCCTTCTGCTCGCCAGCCTGGATGCGCGCGAGCATCTCGTTCAGCGTGCCGCGGCCCGCGCCGGCGGCGAGCGCCGCCTTCTCGCGCGCCCGGCGCTGACGGTACTCGCTGATCTCTCTCGCGCGCGCCTCGTCCGGCACCACGATGCAGTGCTCGCCGGCGGTGGGCACACCCGACAGGCCGAGGATCTCGACCGGCAGCGAGGGCGGCGCCTCCTTGATCTGGCGCCCGCGGTCGTCGAGCATCGCGCGCACGCGGCCCCATTCGGAGCCGGCGACGACGATGTCGCCCTGGCGCAGCGTGCCCCGCTGCACCAGCACCGTGGCGACCGGGCCGCGGCCGCGGTCGAGCTTGCTCTCGATCACCGTCCCCTCGGCCGGGCGGTTGGGGTTCGCCTTGAGGTCCAGGATCTCCGCCTGCAGCTGGATCGCCTCGAGCAGCCGGTCGAGGTTGATCCTCTTCGTGGCCGAGACCTCGACCTCCTGCGTCTCGCCGCCCAGGGATTCGACGACGACTTCGTGCTGCAGCAGCTCCTGCCGCACGCGGTCGGGATTCACGCCCGGCTTGTCGATCTTGTTGATCGCGACGATCAGCGGGACGTTCGCCGCGCGGGCGTGGCGGATCGCCTCGACCGTCTGCGGCATCACGCCGTCGTCCGCCGCGACCACCAGCACCACCATGTCGGTCACGCTGGCGCCGCGTGCGCGCATCGCGGTGAAGGCCTCGTGGCCCGGCGTGTCGATGAAGGTCACCTTGCCGCCGGAGGGCACCTCGATCTGGTAGGCGCCGATGTGCTGCGTGATGCCGCCGGCCTCGCGGGCGGCGACGTCGGTCTGGCGCAGCGCATCGAGCAGCGAGGTCTTGCCGTGGTCCACGTGGCCCATGATGGTCACCACCGGCGGGCGCGGCTGCAGGTCCGCCTCGGTGTCCGGCTCGCCCTCGAGCCCCAGCTCCACGTCGCTCTCGGCGACGCGCTTCGGGCGGTGGCCCATCTCGGTCACGACCAGCTCCGCCGTGTCGGCGTCGATGGTCTGGGTGAGCGTGGCCATCACGCCCATGCGGAACAGGGTCTTCACCACCTCACCGCCGCGTGCGGCCATGCGGTTGGCGAGCTCCTGCACCGTGATGGTCTCGGGGATCACCACCTCGCGCACGACGCGCTCCTGGCCCGAGCGCAGGCGCGCCAGCTCCTGCTGGCGCCGCTCGCGCTCGCGCTGGCGGCGGAGGGAGGCGATGGAGCGGATGCGCTCGTCCTCGCCTTCCACCGCGGCAGCGACGTCGATTCGGCCGGTGCTCCGGCGCTCCGGCACGAGCGCGCCCTTGCGGGCGGGCGCCGGCGTGGGGCGGCGCGCCGCGGCGCCGGACGAGCCGCCGGGACGGCGAAGCCCGCCGGCGGGGCGGCGTGAGCCCTCCTCCTCTTCGTCGGCCAGGGTCCGGGCCCGCAGCGTCAGGCGCTGGGCGGCCGCGGCATCGGCGGCTGGTGGCGCGGCGGAAGGAGCGGCTGCACCCGGG
>JADGHI010000712.1 GCA_019689515.1 Acetobacteraceae bacterium
AGGTGGTGCCGGCCTTCGAGCGGCTGCGGGAACAGGGCAAGACGCGCTTCTTCGGCATCACCGCGCTGGGCCAGCCGGCGGCGCTGCGCCGGGTGATCGGCGCGCGCGTGCTGGATACCGCGCAGATTCCCTACAACCTGCTCAATCCGAGCGCGCGCGCGCCGCTGCCGGCGGGGCTCCCGGTGCACGACTTCGAGGGCTCGATGCGTGACGCGGTGGCGGCGGGGATGGGCGTGATCGGCATCCGCGTCCTCGCGGGTGGCGCGCTGAGCGGCGAGGAGGCGCGCCATCCGATCGCGCAGCCGGAGGTGGCGCCGATCGGGTCCGGGCCGAGCTACCGCGCGGATGTCGAGCAGGCGCGGCGCTTCCGCGCGCTGGTCGCCGAGGGCTACGCGGCCGACCTGGTGGAGGCGGCGCTGCGCTACGCCATCGCCGCGCCGGAGATGAGCACCGTGCTGGTCGGCACCGCGACGCTCGACCAGCTGGAGCACGCGCTCGCTGCGGCAGCGAAGGGGCCGTTGTCGGACGAGGCGCTGGCGCGGGTCGCGGAGCTGCAGAGCGGGCTCGCCGGCGGGTAGCCGGCGCCCCCTGTCCGCTGCACCGGCGCGCGCGCTATCCTCTCCCGGCACAGCAGGGGAGGAGATGCCGATGGCGACGCAGCGCCGGCCGCGCATGGTGGTGATGGACAGCCCGCTCAGCGCGATGGAGGTAGCGCGCGAGCTCGCGCCCGCCGCGTTCGAGACGGTCATTGCCCGGCTGGGTACGCCGGAATTCGCCGAGGCAATGCGGGATGCCGAGTACCTCGTCGGCTTCGGCAGCCCGGCGATGGACGACGCCTTCTTCCGCGCCGCGCCGAAGCTCCGCCTCATTCAGCTCCTGAGCGCAGGCTACGACACCTGCGACCTCGAGGCCGCGCGCCGCGCCCGGGTGCCGATCTGCAACAACGGCGGGGCCAACGCGACCGCGGTCGCCGAGCACGCGATGATGCTGATGCTCGCGGTCTGCCGCCGGCTGGTCTGGCAGCACGAGAACGTCGTGGCCGGGCGCTGGCGCGGCAACGATCCGGCGCAGGTGCGGCTCTACGAGCTGCGCGGCAAGACGCTCGGCATCGTCGGGCTTGGCACCATCGGCAAGAAGGTGGCGCGGCTCGCCAACGCCTTCGGCATGGAGGTGCTGTACTACGACATCGTGCGGCTCTCGGAGGATGCCGAGGACGCGCTCGGCGTGCGCTTCCGGCTGCTCGGGGAGCTGCTCGGGGCGGCCGACATCGTCTCGCTGCACGTGCCGCTCACGCCCGCGACGCGGCACATGATCGGCGCGGCGGAGATCGGGCGGATGAAGCCGACCGCCTATCTCATCAACACCTGCCGCGGGCCGGTGGTGGACGAGCGGGCGCTCTACGAGGCGCTGCGCGACGGGCGGATCGCCGGCGCCGGGCTCGACGTGTTCGACCAGGAGCCGCCGCCGGCGGACAACCCGCTGTTCGGGCTGAACAACGTGGTGCTGACGCCGCACTACGCCGGGCCGACCTGGGACAACCAGGTCGCGCGCTTCCGCAACGCCTTCGACAATTGCCAGCGCGTGGCGCGGGGCGAGCGGCCGCTCTGGATCGTGCCGGAGCTCGCCGACCTGTAGGCCGGACGCGGCGGGCGGGGGGCTACCGCCGCCGCCCGCGGCGCCGCGCGTAGCCGAGCGCGATCAGCAGGGCGCCGATCACCGCGAAAGGGACCCAGTTCGGCGCAAGCAGGACCGGCAGCAGGACGTCGTCCCACAGCCAGGGGGCGAGGCGGCGCTGCACCCCGGCCTGGAGCGTGTTCAGGAAGGGCGGGGCCAGGTGGTAGATGACCTCGCCGAGCGGCGCCGCCGGGCCGAAGACGGCGGCGGCGACGCCTGCCAGCACGAGGAACGCCACGCCGAGAGCGATCACCGCCACCCGCCTCCTCCGCCGGTCCGGATCGGTGCGCGCGCTATGCCCAGAGCCGCTCGTTCGGCATGTTGGTGTAGAGATGCGCGACGAACTCGCCGTAGCCGTTGAAGATCTGCGTCGGGATGCGCTCGTTGGTGCCGAGCACGCGCTCGGTGGCCTGACTCCAGCGCGGATGCGGCACCTCCGGGTTCACATTGGCCCAGAAGCCGTACTCGTTGCCCTGGATCGTCTCCCAGAAGCTCTTGGGG
>JADGHI010000713.1 GCA_019689515.1 Acetobacteraceae bacterium
GGCGCAGTCCTCCACTCCCAGGTTCTGCGCCGCGACCGACGGCTGGCGCACGAGGCGCATGAGATCCGCGAGGGCGGCGTCCCACTCCTTCCGCACCCCGGCGGCGAGGTCGGGGGCGGCGTCGGGCTGCAAAAGCTCCGGCATCGGCACCTTGCGATCGGCCATCTCAGGCTCCACTCTCCGTTCCGATTCTGTAGATGCGCGCGGCGTTGCCGGCGAAGATCAGCGCGAGGTCCTCTTCCGGAATGCGCATCTCCCGGGCCGCGCGAGTCTGGAGTTCAAGGTACTGCCCCACGAAGCCGCGGGGCCGCCAGGACGAGTCGGTGCCGAAGATGATTCTCTCCGGACCGATGCGGTCGTAGAACCTGCGAAGGGCCGTCGGCACGTCCATGGGGTAGGGCATCCAGTCCATCCACTGGTTCGACCCGGACGTGTCGACGAGGACGTTCGGGAGCGACCAGCAGAGCGCCATGAGGTCCTCCATGTAGCCGCAGCCGAAGTGCGGGACGATCACCGGCATGTCGAGGAACTCGCGGGCCACGGGCTCGATCGTGAGCGGGCTCATGCGCGGGTGGTGCACGACGCCGCCGCCGTGGCCGAGCCAGCCGAAGTGGCAGAGCACCGGCAGCCGGTGGTCGGCGAGGTACTGCCAGATGGGCCGGAGCTTCGGGTCCTCGAACGGCACGGGCAGGGTGGGCCCGAACATCTTGAGGCCGCGCAGTCCGTGGACCTCCACGCCCTCCCGCAGCCGCTCGAGCGCGCCGTCCTCCCAGATGCGCACGTGCGAGAGGCCGATGAAGCGGTCCGGGTGGAGCGCGACGATCCGAGCGAGCTCCTCGTCGCCGCCGCCTGTGACGAAGACGATGCGCTCGACGCCCCAGCGGTCGAGGTCCGCCACGTACGCGTCGGCGTACGCGCGGATCTCCTCGTCCGTCGCGGCCGGCGGATCGGGGTCGGGGAAGTTCCAGGCGGCGCGCATGCGGGCCATGCGTTCCCGGTTGTACTCGGCGAGGAGCGGGTGCCGCTCGCGCCGCGCCGCCACGGGGCTCCCGCCGCCCTCCTCCTCGGGGCGCGGGCGGCTCACGGGGAAGTGCGCGTGGCTGTCGATGATGCGCAGACCTTGAAAGGGCAAGCCGATTTCGCCTCCGCCACCGTACTTCGGTTCCCGGACTTCCTTCGCCTGCCCCGTCGGGAGGGTGCGGCCCGAAGCCTGCCGGACGGCCTAGCCCTCGAAGCGCTCCGTCTCCACCCCCGCGAGCGCCGCCTCCTCAAGCCCCGCGACGTCCAGCGCCGCCTCCGCCTCGCGGCAGGCCTCGATGCGGGGACGGGTGGCCGGCGCCTTCGGCACGAAGACGCTGCAGCAGTCGAGGTGCGGCAGGATGCTCGTCTCGTACGTGCCGATCCGCCGGGCGAGCGCGACGATCTCCGCCTTGTCCATGGCGATGAGGGGCCGGAGCACCGGCCGGTCGGCGGCGTCGGCGATCGCGGCCAGGCTCTCGACCGTCTGGCTCGCCACCTGGCCGAGGCTTTCGCCCGTCACGATGGCGGAGGCGCCGTGCCTTCGCGCGAGCCGCCCGGCGATGCGCATCATGAAGCGGCGCATGAGGATCGTGCCCAGGGCGTCGGGCGCGCCCGAGAAGATCGCTTCCGAGATGGCGGTGAAGGGCACGCTGTCGAGCTCGACGGGCCCGCACCACGCGGCGAGCGTGCGGCAGAGCTCGCGCACCTTCTCCCGCGCCTTCTCCCCCGTGTAGGGCGGGCTGTGGAAGTAGCAGGCGCGCGGCGAAAGGCCCCGCTTGGCCATGAGCCATCCCGCCACGGGGCTGTCGATCCCTCCGGAAAGAAGCAGTATGCCGCGCCCGCCGGTGCCCGGGGGCAGTCCGCCCGGTCCGGGCAGGGTCTCCGCGAAAAGGTAGGCGCGGTCGCGGATCTCCACGTGGACGGTCGCATCCGGGCGGCGCACGTCGACCGGCCAGTCCAGGCGCGAGGCGAGGAACGCCCCCAGCTCCCGGGCGATCTCGGGCGAGGTGCGCGGAAACGACTTGTTCGCGCGCCGGGACTCGACCTTGAACGTGGCGCTGCCCGCCTCGCGGAGCGGCCGGGCGATGGCGAGCGCCGCTTCCTGGACGGCGTCCCAGTCGAGCGACGTCTCGAGCGCGGGGCTCACC
>JADGHI010000714.1 GCA_019689515.1 Acetobacteraceae bacterium
CCCCGCCGCCCTGCGCGCCCTCGCCGGGGGGGCGCGGCGCGCTGCGGACCTCGCTGCCGCCCTCGCCGGTGATGCGGCCGAGCGTCTGGCCCTGGCCGCGCAGCTCGGCGAGCAACTGCTCGACCGGACCGCCGGGGGCGAATTGCACCACCACGAAGTTGATCAGGATGATGCCGAACAGGGTCGGCACCACCAGGAGCAACCGCCGGAGGAGGTAGGCGCCCAAGGCCGCGTCGCCGCTATTGCTGCTGCTGGTTCGTTGTCGCGCGCCGGCCTTCCTCGATCGCGGCCTCGCGCCCGCGCTCGATCCACCAGGAATCGAGCGCGAGGTCGTAGCGCGGATTGCGCGGCGGGCGCCCGAACTTGTCCCAGTAGGCAATACGGAAGCTCTGGATGTGCCAGTGCGGCACGACGTAGTCGTGCCAGAGCAGCACGCGGTCCAGCGCGCGGGTGCGCGCGATCAGCTCAGCGCGGTCAGGCGCCGCGATCACCATCTCGACCAGCTCGTCGATCACCGGGTCGCAGAAGCCGGGGACGTTCTGGCTGCCAAGCTCCTGCGCCTTGGCGCAGGTGAAGAAATCGCGTTGCTCGTTGCCGGGGGAGAGGCTCTGCGGGATGACCTCCACCGTCATGTCGTAGTCGAAATTCTCGATCCGCTTCTGGTACTGCGCGGGATCCACGGTGCGCACTTGCACCGATATGCCCAGCCGCTCCAGCGCGTCCTTGTAGGGCAGGGCGACGCGCTCGAAGGTGGGTGTGGAGAGCAGGATCTCGAACGCGAAGGGCTGCCCCTGCGCGTTGACCAGGCGCCGGTCGCGCACCGTCCAGCCGGCCTCGCGCATCAGGCCGAGCGCGCGGCGCAGCCCTGCCCGGTTGTTGCCCGAGCCGTCGGTGACCGGAAGGCTGTATTCCTCGGTGAAGAGCCTGTCGGGGATGCGGCCGCGGAATTGCTCCAGGATCTCGCGCTCGCGCCCCTGCGGCAGGCCGCTCGAGGCGAGCTCGGAGTTGGAGAAGTAGGACTTCGTGCGGGTGTAGGCGCCGTAGAACAGGTTGGCGTTCATCCACTCGAAGTCGAACAGCTCGATCAGCGCGCGGCGGACGCGGGCGTCCTGGAACAGCGGGCGGCGCAGGTTGACCGCGAAGCACTGCATCCCGGTCGGGATCTCGTGGCGGATCTCCTCCTTCTTCACCAGGCCGCGCCGGACCGCGGGGAAGTCGTAGGCCGTCGCCCAGTCCTTGGCGACGTTCTCGGTGCGGAAGTCGATCTGCCCGGCCTTGAAGGCCTCGAGCGCGACGGTGTTGTCGCGGAAGTACTCGTAGCGGATGCGGTCCCAGTTGGCCGTGCCGCGCATGGTGTTGAGGTCGCGCGCCCAGTAGTCCTCGACCCGGCGATAGACGATGGTGCGGCCGGGCTCGAAGCGCTCGATGCGGTAGGGGCCGGAGCCGAGCGGGATTTCCAGCGAGGGCCGGGCGAAGTCGCGGCCCTCCCACCAGTGCTTCGGCAGCACGTACATCTGGCCGATGATCTGCGGCAGCTCGCGATTCCGCGCCGTGCGCAGGCGATAGACGACGCGGCGCGGGCCGTCCGCCTTCACCTCCGCCACGTCGGCCCAGTAGGCGCGGTAGAAGGGGCGCCCGTGCTCGCGCAGGGTCTCGAAGGTCCAGACCACGTCCTCGGCGGTGATCGGGCGGCCGTCGTGCCAGCGCGCGCCCTCGCGCAGCTCGTAGGCGATGGTCAGGCGGTCGGCGGAAAGCTCGATGGTCTCGGCGAGGTGGCCGTAGTCCGTCGCCGCCTCGTCGGCGCTGCTGCGGGTCAGGCGGTCGTAGATGTTGGCGATGCCGACCGCGGCGGTGCCGCGCAGGATGAAGGGATTGAAGCTGTCGAAGCTGCCGAGCGCGGTCAGCGCGATCTCGCCGCCCTTGGGCGCGTCGGGGTTGACCCAGGGCCAGTGCGGAAAGTCACGCGGCAGGGCGGGCTCGCCGAGCAGCGAGAGGGCGTGGGTGCGGATCGCCACGCCGCCACCGGCGGGAGGCGGCGGGGACGCACCGGCGGCGGTGCCCGCCTGGGCGTGCGCGGTGCGGGACGGCCCGAGGGCGGCCAGGGCGCCGAGGGCCAGCAATTCGCGGCGGTGCATGCCGCAAAGGTATGGTGCCCCAGGCC
>JADGHI010000715.1 GCA_019689515.1 Acetobacteraceae bacterium
CCCTCCGCCTCGAGCAGGCGCAGGGCCTCGGCGCGGTCCGCCTCGGCCACCACCACGGCCATGCCGATGCCGCAGTTGAACACGCGCAGCATCTCGTCGGCGGCGATGTCCCCGGCCTCGGCGAGCCAGGCGAAGACCGGTGGCACCGGCCAGGCGGTGGCGTCGAGCACCGCGTCCATGCCCTCCGGGGGCAGCACGCGCGGAAGGTTGCCCGGCAGGCCGCCGCCGGTGATGTGCGCGGCCGCCTTGAGCAGCCCGCGGCGGTGCAGGGCGAGCAGCGCGCGCACATAGATCCGCGTCGGGGTCAGCAGCGCCTCCGCGAGGGTCGTGCCCTCGGCGAAGGGCGCGGGCGCGCCGGGCGCGAGGCCAGCGCGTGCCAGCACCCGCCGCACCAGGGAGAAGCCGTTGGAATGCACCCCCGAGGAGGCGAGGCCGAGGACCACGTCGCCCGGCGCCAGGTCCCGCCGGGGCAGCAGCCGGTCACGCTCCGCCGCGCCCACGGCGAAGCCGGCGAGGTCGTAGTCCTCCGCGGCATACATCCCCGGCATCTCGGCGGTCTCGCCGCCGACCAGGGCGCAGCCGGCCTGGCGGCAGCCCTCGGCGATGCCGGCGATCACCGCGCGGGCCTGCTCCATGCGGAGGCGCCCGGTGGCGAAGTAGTCGAGGAAGAAGAGCGGCTCCGCCCCTTGCACCACAATGTCGTTGACGCACATGGCGACGAGGTCGATGCCCACTGTGTCGTGCCGGCCGGCTTCGATGGCGAGGCGCAGCTTCGTTCCGACCCCGTCGGTCGAGGAGACCAGGACCGGGTCGCGCAGGCCCGTCGCGCGCAGGTCGAACAGCGCCCCGAAACCGCCGAGCCCGCCCATCGTTCCCGGCCGGTCGGTGCTGCGCGCGAGCGGCTTGATCACCTCCACCAGCGCTTCGCCCGCTGCGATGTCCACGCCGGCGTCGCGGTAGGTCAGGCTGGTCATGACGGCCTCCGATCGGGTATGGGCAGAGGGTGTGTCCCGGCGCGACGCTGAAGGGAAGGGAGGCAATGCAGGGATTGGCCCGGATCCCGGTGCGATGGCGGGCTTGGCGGTGGTGGGGAGGGCGCGGAAATCACCACGCCGGCCTCGGCCGCGCAAGCGTGGCGACGGTGGCGGCGCTCGCGGGGGTGCTGCTGGCCGGCCCGGCCCTGACCGGCGCGCAGCCGGCGCATGCGCAGGACACGGAACCTTCGGGGGCGGCGGCTCCATCGGCGCCCTCGTCCAATCCCTTCGTCCAGCGCGGCGTCCCGGCGGAGGCGACGGCCGAGAACGGCGTGATCGCGCGCGAGCGGGCGCTCGCCGCCGGACGGCGCGCTGCCTGGGAGCGGCTCGCCTCGGAGCTTGGCGTGCAGCGCACGCTCTCGGACTCGCAGATCGAGGGCCTCGTGGACTCGATCATCATCGAGCAGGAACGGACGACTCCGACCCGCTACAGCGGGCGCATCACGGTCAACTTCAATGCCAGGCGCGTCCGCGGGCAGACTGGTGTCGGCGGGACGGCGGGCGGCACCGCGGCGGCGGAGCCCGGTGCGGTGCCGCGCGCCTCCGGGCCGGCGGTCGCGACGGTCGAGGCGATCGCCCGTTACGAGACGCTCGGCGAGTGGCTGGAGCTGCGCCGCCGCCTGAACGCCGCGCCGGAGGTGGCGCGCGTCGACATCGTCGCGATCGCGGTGGACGGTGCGCGGCTGCGGATCGGCCTGCGCGCTGTCCCGACGGCTGCGGCGGACGGACTGCTGCAGGGTGCCGGCGTGGTGCTCGCCCAGGAGGCGGGGCCCTCGGGCGTGGGCTGGCAGGTCGGCCTTGCCCGAGGGTATTGAGCGCGTCCGTACCGGCGCCGCCGACGCCGCTGCCTCGGCGGACGGCAGAACGGAGGCCGGGCTGTTCACCCTTCCGAATGCGATTACCCTGGCGAGGATCTGCGCCGTCCCCGCGGCGGTCTGGCTGATGCTCCAGGACCGGCTCGACCTCGCCTTCTGGGTGTTCGTCGGCGCCGGCGTGTCGGACGCGGTGGATGGCTGGCTCGCCCGGGTGCGCAATGCGCGCAGCACGCTCGGCGCGGTGCTCGACCCGCTGGCCGACAAGGCGCTGCTCGTCTCGGTGTACGTGACCCTCGCCGCGATCCATGTG
>JADGHI010000716.1 GCA_019689515.1 Acetobacteraceae bacterium
CCCGGCCGCGCCCCCCCCCCCCCCCCCGCCGGGCGGGCGCCCCCCCCGCGGGGCCCCCCCGCCAGGGGGAGGCGGCCCCTACATCCCGCCGATGTAGTTCGGCCCGCCGCCGCCTTCCGGCGTGCGCCAGTCGATGTTCTGCGTCGGGTCCTTGATGTCGCAGGTCTTGCAGTGCACGCAGTTCTGCGCGTTGATCACCAGCCGCACGCCGCCGTTGCCTGCCTCGACCTCGGCGCCGGGCACCTGGTCCGCCTGCGCGTCGGGCGTGCCCTTCAGCTCGCGCTCCGCCTCGGGGCCCACCGCCTCGTACACCGCCGCGGGGCAGTAGCGGCTCTCCGGGCTGCGGTAGCGGTCCCAGTTCACGCCCTTCCAGCGCGACGGGTCCTTCAGCACCAGGTGCGAGGGCTGGTCCTCCTCGTGGTTGGTGTTCGAGAGATAGACCGAGGACAGCCGGTCGAAGGTGAGCACGCCATCCGGCTTCGGATACACGATCCGCTTCGCCTGGGAGGCATCACGCAACGTCTCGTGGTCGGCGTGGTGGCGCCAGGTCCAGGGTGCCCCGCCGCGCAGCACATAGGTGTCCACGGCCGACCAGGCCATCGCGCCCCACAGGCCGAACTTGGCGAAGGCCGGGCGGATGTTGCGCACGGCCCGGAGCTCCGACCATACCCAACTCGCCTGGAGCTTCTCGGGGTAGGCGTCGAGCACCGCCGGCGGCGCCTCGGCCTTCAGCGCCTCGGCCACCGCCTCGGCCGCCAGCATCCCGGACTTCATGCTGGTGTGCGTGCCCTTGATTTTCGGCACGTTGAGGAAGCCGGCGCAGTCGCCGATCAGCGCGCCGCCGGGGAAGACGAGCTTCGGGATCGCCTGGAACCCGCCCTCGTTCAGCGCCCGTGCGCCGTAGGCGATGCGCTTGCCGCCCTCCAGGATCTTCCGCACCTCGGGATGCGTCTTGAAGCGCTGGAACTCCTCGAAGGGCGACAGCCAGGGGTTGGAATAGTCGAGCCCGACGACGAAGCCGATCGAGACCAGGTTCTCGCCGAGCATGTAGAGGAAGGAGCCGCCATAGGTGTCCGAGGACAGCGGCCAGCCGACGGAATGCCAGATCAGGCCGGCCCGGTGCTTCTCCTTCGGGATCTCCCACAGCTCCTTGATGCCGAGGCCGTAGGTCTGCGGCGCCACGCCCTCGCGCAGATTGTAGCGCTCCATCAGCTTCTTGGAGAGCGAGCCGCGGCAGCCCTCGGCAAACAGGGTGTAGCGGGCGCGGAGCTCCATTCCGGGCTGGTAGTTCGGGCCCTTGGTGCCGTCCTTCTGGATGCCCATCACCCCGGCGACGACGCCCTTCACCGTGCCGTCCTCGATGATGGTCTCGGAGGCGGCGAATCCCGGGTAGATCTCCACGCCGAGCGCCTCGGCCTTGGCGCCGAGCCAGCGGCAGACGTTGCCGAGCGAGACGATGTAGTTGCCGTGGTTGTTCATCGGCGGCGGCGTCGGCAGGCGGAAGGCCCGCGTCGCCGTCAGGAACATGAACCGGTCCTCCCGGGCCGGCGTCGCCAGCGCCGGCGGGTCGTCGCGCCAGTCGGGGATCAGTTCGTCGAGCGCGCGCGGCTCCAGCACCGCGCCGGAGAGGATGTGGGCGCCGATCTCGCTGCCCTTCTCGACCAGGCAGACCGAGACGTCCGGAGCGACCTGCTTGAGCCGGATCGCAGCGGCAAGCCCCGCCGGGCCGCCACCCACGATCAGCACGTCGAACTCCATGGACTCACGCTGTTCAGTCTCGTCCGCCTCGGCCATGTCTGTGACCCCCTCCGATGTCGTGCCCCGTTTAGCCCCGGCCCGTGCCGCGCGGAACCCCGACGCCATGCCGGCGCGGGTGTACGCGCCGGGAGCGGGATGAGGCTCCGCCCGCCGGTGCGGGGCTGGCCTTGGTCCTCCCATCGCAGTGTCCCCTTGCGCGCCACGCGCCGGAGCGCCGATATCGCGGGCATGGATGGCGGGGATCCCGCGGCGCTGCTCGCCGCGCTGCGGCTGCAGCTCGAATGGGGCGCGGACGAGGCGCTCGAGGAGGTGCCGGCGAACCGCATTGCCGCGGCGGCGCCCGACCCAGACTCGGCGCAGCGCCGGTCCTCCGCGGGGGCGGCCGATTCCGTGG
>JADGHI010000717.1 GCA_019689515.1 Acetobacteraceae bacterium
CCGCCCCCCAGGTCCTGGAAGGCTTCGACCCCGACACCGGCGCCCCGCGCCTCCGCCCCGCGCGCCGCCCGGTCACGCTGCGCGCGCTGCTGACCCACACCGCGGGCTTCGGCTACTTCTTCTGGAACGAGGCGGTCGGCCGCTACACGCAGCATACCGGGCTCCCCAGCATCGTCACCTGCCAGGACGACGCGCTGCGCCTGCCCCTCTGCTTCGACCCCGGCGAGCGCTGGGAATACGGCATCAACACCGACTTCGTCGGCAAGGCGGTGGAGGCGGCGAGCGGCCGCTCCCTCGACGACTACCTGCGCGAGAAGGTCTTCCGCCCGCTCGGCATGGAGGACACGGGCTTCGTCCTCACCCCCTCGCAGCGCGCGCGCCTCGCGCGCATGCACCAGCGGGGCGAGGACGGCACGCTCACCCCGATCGACTTCGAGATGCCGCAGCAGCCCGGATTCTTCATGGGCGGCGGCGGCCTCTACGGCAC
This sequence comes from Acetobacteraceae bacterium, assembly GCA_019689515.1. Taxonomy (GTDB): domain Bacteria; phylum Pseudomonadota; class Alphaproteobacteria; order Acetobacterales; family Acetobacteraceae; genus Caldovatus. The sequence continues at coordinate 488 of JADGHI010000717.1, forward strand.
GGCACCCGACTACCTCCGCTTCCTACGCTTGGTGCTGAACGGGGGCGAGTTCGACGGCACGCGCCTGCTGCGCCCCGAGACGGTGCGCGAGATGACACGCAACCAGATCGGCGCGCTGCGCGTGACGCGGTTGCGCACCGCCGTCCCCTCCCTCACCAACGACGCCGAATTCTTCCCCGGCCTGCCAAAGGGCTGGAGCCTCGCCTTCCAGGTCAACCTCGCCCCCGCGCCGACGGGCCGCAGCGCCGGCGGCCTCGGCTGGGCGGGCCTCGCCAACACCTACTTCTGGCTCGACCCGGTGAAGGACGTGGCGGGCGTGATCCTGATGCAGGTCCTCCCCTTCGCCGATGCCCGCGCGCTCGACGCCTTCGCGGCCTTCGAGACGGGCGTGTACGAGGCCCTCTGACGCGCGCCGTCCGCTTCCCCGCATCGGAACGGAAGCGATAGGATAGCGCCCCCTTGGGGGAGGGCCGCGCCATCCGCACCAGCATCACCGATCCGCTGCAGATCGCCGCGGTAAGCGCGGGGCCGGGCCTCGGCCGCATCGGCATCACCTTCTGCCCCGGCAAGAAGGATCCCGGCGCGATGACCGGCGCCTGGGACCGCAACCTGGCGCTCGACCTCGCGGCGATCCGCGCCTGGGGCGCCGCCCTCGTCGTCACGCTGACCGAGGAGCACGAGCTTCGCCTCCTCGGCGTCCCGCACCTCGGCGAGGCGGTGCGTACGCAGGGCATGGACTGGCTGCACCTGCCGATCCGCGACGTCGCCGTTCCCGATGCGCGCTTCGAGTCGGCCTGGGCCGCCTCCGCGCGCGCCGCGATCCGCGCCCGGCTGGAGGCGGGCGAGCACGTCGTCCTGCATTGCCGCGGCGGCTTCGGCCGCGCCGGCACCATCGCCGCCCGCCTGCTGGTCGAGCTCGGCGGCCTGCCGCCCGACGAGGCCATCGCCCGGGTGCGCGGGGCCCGCCCCGGCGCCATCGAGACGCCGGAGCAGGAGGCGCATGTCCGCGCCTGCTGCCCGCTGCCGCGCCCCACCGCCGCCGCGCCAGGCAGCGGCGCCGAGGACCGCGCGCTCGGCGCCCTGCTCGGCCTCGCCGTCGGCGACGCCGTCGGCACCACGCTGGAGTTCACCGAGCGCGACAGCCGCCCGCCGCTGACCGACATGGTGGGTGGCGGTCCCTTCGGCCTCGCCCCCGGCCAGTGGACCGACGACACCGCGATGGCGCTCGCCCTCGCCGACAGCCTCCTCCACTGCGGCGCGCTGGACGAGCAGGACCTCCTCCGCCGCTTCCTCGCCTGGCACGAGCGCGGCGAATACTCCTGCACCGGCATCTGCTTCGACATCGGCATCACCACGCGGGAGGCGCTCGCGCGCTTCCGGCGCACTGGCGCCGACCACCCCGGCCCCACCGATCCGCGCACAGCGGGCAACGGCTCGCTGATGCGCCTCGCCCCGGTCGCGCTGCGCTTCCGCCACGACCGCGCCGCTCTGCGCGACGCCGCGGCGCGCCAGAGCCGCACCACCCACGGCGCCGCCGAGGCGGTGGACGCCTGCATCGCCTTCGCCGAGCTACTCGCCGACGCCATCGAGGGCCACCCACGCGAGGCCGTGCTCCGCCCCCGCCCCGGCGCCCCCTATGCTGGCGCGATCGGCGCGATCA
>JADGHI010000718.1 GCA_019689515.1 Acetobacteraceae bacterium
ACCCCGCATCGCCCCCCCGGGCACGCCGGGATGCGGCGCCCGGGGCGGCGATGCCCGGCCCGCTACCGCCCCATCCCCTGCGACACGCCCATCGCCGGCGCCGCCGTCCGCCCGCCGTCCACGACGAACTGCGCCCCGGTGACGTTGCTCGCGAGGTCCGAGCACAGGAACAGCACCAGGTTCGCCACCTCCTCCGCGGTGCCGTAGCGCCGCAGCGGGATGGAGGCGGTGTAGCGCTCCTCCACGCTCTCGGGGTTGTTCGGCGAAACCTGTCGCGCGATGTCCTGCACCATGCGCGTCGCAATCGGCCCCGGGCAGACCGCGTTCACGCGGATGCCGAGGGGGCCGACCTCGCCCGCCGCCACCTTCGTCAGCCCGATCACCGCGTGCTTGGAGGCGACATAGGCCGGCATCCCCGCCGTCCCCACCAGCCCCGCGATCGAGGCGGTGTTCACCACCGCGCCCCGCCCCTGGCGGATCATCACCGGCAGCACGTGGCGCAGGCCGAGGAACACGCCCTTCACGTTGACGCCCATCACCGCGTCGAAGACCGCCTCGTCGTATTCCGCGGTCGGGGCGATGCGCCCCTCGATGCCGGCGTTGTTGTGGAAGCAGTCGATGGCGCCGAAGGCGTCGAGCGCTGCCTTCACATAGGCCTGCACATCGGCCGAGCGCGTCACGTCCGCCGCGCGGAAGATCGCCGAGGCCTTGCCGATCTCGGCGGCGACGGCGGCGCCGGCCTCGGCGTCGCGGTCCACGACGACGACCTTCGCTCCGCGCCGGGCGAAGCCGAGCGCCACGGCGCGCCCGATCCCGTTGGCGCCGCCGGTCACCACCGCCACCTTGCCGCTGAAGTCCATGTCGCGTTCCTCCCGCATCTGCGACGCAACCTTACCGCGAAGCCGGAGCGAGCCGCAGCGCGATTCGGCGAGGGGGTTCGTGGGCATGGCGAGCCTCGCCGCGCGGGACCGCGGTTGCCATCATCGCCGGGAGTCCGGGGGGCGACGTCCTCCGGCCGTATCACATGACCCGCTGGGAAATTCCGCCGCGGAGGGCAATTCCTGGCAGCGGCCGGCCGCAGTGCGTTCCGACGGCGAGCAGCGGCGGCGGCACCACTGAGGGAGGCTCCCAGCCCAAGTGCACATGCCGCACCCCTGCCCGCACCCAGCCCGGCACGCCGCGATGCTCGCCGCCTACGGCTTCGGGCTGTTCCCGCTTCCGCCGCTGCGCGACGCGCGGATCGGCGACTGGCGCGTCACGCGCCACCGCGCCGGCCTCGTGGGCGGCTACGTCTCCGGTCCCGCGGCGGCGGTCGAGCCCTTTCGCCATGTGCTCTACCACGGCCGGACGGCCTGGATGTCGAGCAGCCTGATGGAGCTCGAGAGCCACGCCTGGCACGTGCATCAGGCCCGGGGCGTCGTCGTGGTCGCGGGGCTCGGGCTCGGCCTCTACGTCCGCGCCGCCGCGGTGAAGCCGGAGGTCGAGCGCGTGGTGGTGGTGGAACGCGCGCCGGAGGCGATCGCCCTCATGCGGCAGGCGACCGGCTTCGACCGCTGGCCCGACCGCGACAAGGTGGTGGTGCTGGAGGGCGACGCGCTCGATACGGAACGCCTGAAGGCGCTGGTGGCGCGCGCGATCGGCGCCGGGGAGGAGTGGCGGCCCGACTATCTCTACGCCGACATCTGGCCCGGCCTCGCCGCGCCGGAGGCGCCGTCCCAGACGGCGGCGCTCGTCCGGGCGCTGCGACCGGCGGCGGCCGGCTGGTGGGGCCAGGAACTGTCCTTCGGCCTGTGGTGGCGCGAGCAGGGGCGCGAGGAGCCGCCGGACATGGCGGCGCTGCGCGCCTACGCCGACGCCGTGGGCGTGCCGGTCCCGGTGACCGAAGGCTACGCCGCGTTCTGCCGGGACGCCATCGCCACCGCGGGCCTGCTCCGGCCGCGACGGAGGCGCGGCACCGCGACCGCCTTGCTCGGGCGCTGGTGGAGGCTCGGCCTGTTCCGGCGCCGCAAGCGGGATGCCGGCTCCACCACGATGCCTGGGGCCGATCGCTAGGTAGGGGACTCATTTGGCCCACTCTGCGACGGTGGCGACGAGGGCGAGTGCGCCGAGGTAGTTGCGGGCGAGGCGGTCGTAGCGTGTGGCGATGC
>JADGHI010000038.1 GCA_019689515.1 Acetobacteraceae bacterium
GCGGCGAAGGAAGCCGCACGCCGCTCCTCCGGCACAGGGCGGTAGAGCGTGTCGCGCTGCTGCGGCACGCGGCCGATCGAGCGGATCAGCGCCTCCATCGCCTCGGGCGGGAATTCCTGGCCGTGCTGCGTGCCGGCGGCGCGCGAGATGCTCTCGTTCATCAGCGTGCCGCCGAGGTCGTTCGCGCCGGCGTCCAGGCAGATCGCCGCCCCCGCGGGCCCCATTTTCACCCAGGAGGTCTGGATGTTGGGGATGTGCGGGTGCAGCACGAGGCGCCCGACCGCGTGCATCAGCACCGCCTCGCGGAAGGTGGGGCCGCGCCGCGCCTGGCCGCGCAGGTACATCGGCGCCTCCATGTGCACGAAGGGCAACGGCACGAACTCCGTGAAGCCGCCGGTCTCCTGCGCCAGGTCACGCAGCGCGAGGAGGTGCCGCGCCCAGGAGACCGGCCCCTCGACATGGCCGTACATGATCGTCGAGGTGGTGCGGAGGCCGAGGCCGTGCGCGGTGCGCACCACCTCCAGCCATTGCGCGGTGTTGACCTTGTCGGGGCAGATCACCGCGCGGACCTCGTCGTCCAGGATCTCCGCCGCGGTGCCGGGCAGCGTGCCGAGGCCCGCCTCGCGCAGCCGCGCGAGGAAGTCGCGCACCGAAAGGCCGAGTGTCGCGGCGCCCTGGGAGACCTCGAGCGGCGAGAAGGCGTGGATGTGCATCTCCGGCACCGCGGCCTTGATGGCGCGGCAGATCGCCTCGTAGGTCTCGCCCGTGTAGTCGGGGTGGATGCCGCCCTGGAGGCAGACCTCGGTCGCGCCGCGGTCCCACGCCTCGACCGCGCGGCGCACGATCTCCTCCATCGCGAGGTCGTACGGGGCGCCGCGCAACGCCTCGTGCGTGCGGCCCTTGGAGAAGGCGCAGAACCGGCACCGATAGGCGCAGATGTTGGTGTAGTTGATGTTGCGGTTGACGACGTAGCGCACCACCTCGCCGCTGACCGCGCGGCGCAGCGCGTCCGCCGCGGCGGTGACGTGGCCGTAATCGGCGTCGCGCGCGGCGAACAGGCGCACGATCTCGGGCACGTCGAGGCGCGTGCCGGACGCTGCGCGCTCGACGATGCGCGCCAGCGCCGCGTCGGCCGCGGCGAGGCGGGGCGAGGGCAGGAGCGGCGGCGTGGTCTCGCCCGGCGACCAGTCGTCGGCGCGCGCCAGCCCCTCCGCGTCGCTCATGCGCCGCACGCGCGTGGCGAGCTCCGGCGCCAGCCAGCGGTCCGGTGCGCGCGCATAGGCCGGATAGATGGGCAGGCGCTGCACCAGCACCTTCCCCGCCTCCGCCGTCCGCCGGGCGAGGTCCTCGAGGTGCGGCCAGGGTGCCTCCGGGTTCACGTGGTCCGGCGTGACCGGCGAGACGCCGCCCCAGTCGTTCAGCCCCGCCGCGACCAGGCGCGGATAGACGCCGGGCGAGAGATTCGGCGGCGCCTGGATGTTCATCTCCGGCCCCAGCACCAGCCGCGCCACGGCAATGGTCCAGAGCAGGTCGTCGAGGTCCGGCTCCGGCGCCTCGGCCAGCTTCGTGCGCGGCTTGGCACGGAAATTCTGGACGATGACCTCCTGGATGTGGCCGTAGCGTTCGTGCAGGTCGCGAATCGCGAGCAGCGCCTCGATCCGCTCGGCACGCGTCTCGCCGATCCCGATCAGGATGCCGGTCGTGAAGGGCACACGCAGCTCGCCGGCGAGGCGGATCGTCTCCAGCCGCACCGCCGGGTGCTTGTCGGGCGAGCCGTAATGCACCCCGCCCTTCGCGCAGAGGCGCTCGCTCGCGCTCTCCAGCATGACGCCCTGGCTCGCCGTCACCTCGCGCAGCGCGGCGATCTCCTCGCGCGTCATGACGCCCGGATTGGCGTGAGGCAGCAGGCCGGTCTCGCGCAGCACCAGTTCGCACATGGCGCGCAGATAGGAGATCGTCGTCGGGTGCCCGAGCGCGGCCAGCGCCTCGCGCGCCGCCGCCCAGCGCAGCTCCGGCTTATCACCCAGGGTGAACAGCGCCTCGGTGCAGCCCGCCGCCGCGCCGGCGCGCGCGATCGCCAGCACCTCATCGGGCGGGAGATAGGCCGGCTGCCCCGCGCGCGGCCGTTCCGCGAAGGTGCAGTAGTGGCAGACGTCGCGGCAAAGCTTCGTCAGCGGGATGAAGACCTTGCGCGAGTAGGTGACCAGCCGCCCGTGGCCGGCGTCGCGCAGCCGCGCAGCCTCTGCCATCAGCTCGGCCAGCGGGGCTGCTTCCAGCCGCCCCAGGGGGTAGTCCGCCGCGCCCATTCTCGATCGCCCTTGGCAGGATCGGCAGCATCGTGTGGTATCGCCGGTCCCGATGCAATCCGGGGGAGGAGGAGATGCGGATCGGCTTCAACGCACCCACGGCGGGACCGCTCGCGGCGCCCGACGCCCTCGTCCGGATCTGCACGGAAGGCGAGGCGCTGGGCTTCGACTACGCCACCTTCAGCGACCATGTGGTGATCCCGGCCGACATCCACTCCCGCTACCCCTACAGCGACACGGGCGAGTTCCCGGCCGGGGCGCGTGCCGAGAGGCACGAGCAACTGACCGAGGTGGCCTTCATCGCCGCCCGGACCTCGCGGCTGCGCCTGGTGACCTCGGTCATGGTGGTGCCGCACCGGCCGGCCGTGCTGACCGCGAAAGTCCTGGCAACCATTGACGTGCTCTCGGGCGGACGGCTGACAGTCGGCATCGGCGCGGGCTGGCTGAAGGAGGAATTCGAGGCGATCGGTGCCCCCGACTTCGCCGCCCGCGGCGCGGTGACGGACGAGTACGTCGCGGCCTTCCGCACGCTCTGGACGCAGCCGGACCCACGCTTCGAGGGGCGGTACGCGCGCTTCGCCAACATCATCTTCGAGCCGAAGCCTGTGCAGAAGCCGCACCCGCCGATCTGGGTCGGCGGCGAGAGCGGCCCGGCGCTGCGGCGTGCGGCGCGGCTCGGCGATGGCTGGTACCCGATCGGCACCAACCCCGCCCATCCGCTCGACAGCCTCCCGCGCCTGCGGGCCGGCATCGCCCGGCTGCGGCGGCTGACGGAGGAGGCCGGGCGCGACCCGGCTGCCGTCGCCATCGCCTACCGCATGCAGACCTTTGGGCCTGATGTGCCCGCGAAGGCAAGCGACGGGGAGCGTCGGCTCTTCTCAGGCGGGCCCGCCGAGATCGTCGCGGATCTGCACGCGCTCCGCGAGCTCGGCGTCAGCCATGCGGATTTCAACTTCGGCGGCGCCACCGCGGAGGCCACGCTCGACGCCATGCACCGCTTCCGTGACGAGGTCATCGCGCGCCTTTGACGGCGCGAAGCACAGGAGGGACGCTGCAATGCGGCTCGGTATCACCATCGGCATGATCCGCGGCGCGCGGCCGCGCCTCGAGATGGACCTGGTGGAGGAGGCGGAACGCCTCGGCTTCCATGCGGTCTGGTGCGGCGAGGCCTACGGAACGGACGCCGTCACGCCGATCACCTGGGTACTCGCGCGCACGACGCGCATCAAGGCCGGCACCGGCATCATGCAGATCCCCGCGCGCACGCCGGCCTGCGCGGCAATGACGACGATGACGCTGCAGGCGCTGTCGGGCAACCGCTTCCTCTGCGGCGTCGGCCCCTCCGGCCCGCAGGTGGTGGAGGGATGGCACGGCGTGCCCTTCGGCAGCGGCCTCGGCCGCACGCGCGAATACATCGAGATCATCCGCAAGATCATCGCGCGCGAGGCACCGTTGGAGTACGAGGGGAAGCACTACCAGATCCCCTATCGCGGCCCCGGCGCCACCGGGCTCGGCAAGCCGCTGAAGAGCATCTGCCACGCCGATCCCGACATCCCGATCTACACCGCCTCCATCACGCCGGCGGGCCTCCGCCTCGCGGGTGAGATCGCGGACGGCACGCTGCCGGTCTTCATGTCGCCGGAGAAGGCCGATCTGGTGGCCGGGCCGATCCTCGAGGGGATGAAGAAGGCCGGGAAGCCCGCGGACCTCTCGCGCTTCGACATCGCGCCCTACACCAAGATCCGCGTCGGCAGCGACGTGCAGGCCTGCCGCGACGCGATCAAGCCGGAGCTCGCGCTCTACATCGGCGGCATGGGGGCGCGGAGCAAGAACTTCTACAACGACTACGTGGCGCGCCTGGGCTACGAGGCGGCGGCGGCGGTGATCCAGGACCTCTATCTCGACGGCAAGAAGAAGGAGGCCGCGGCCGCCGTGCCCGACGCGCTGTGCGACGAGCTCGCGCTGCTCGGCCCGCCGGAGCGCATCCGCGACCGTCTGCAGGCGTGGAAGGCGATCGCGAAGGAAGGCAAGGTCGGCACGCTGGTGCTGACCGGCGCGACGCCCGAGGCGCTGCGCGTGGTGGCGGAGGCGGTGCTGTAGGGCGGCCAGCGGGCCTCGACCGAGCGCCCGTACGGAGAGGCTCGGGCGCCGGCGGCGCAGCGAGGCTGCCGCCGGCCCCCTCCCCGTCTCAGTCCAGCCGCAGTCCGAGGCGGCCGATCAGCTGCTCTTCCGTCGCGATCTGCTGCAGCACCGCCGCGGTGTAGTCGGCACTGTTCAGGTAAAGCAGCGGCATGTCGTAGCGGTCGAGCAGCGCGTGCAGCGCGGGATCGTCGAGCGCGGCGTGGAAGGCGTCGTGCAGGATCTTCACCACGCCCGGATCCATCCCGCTTGGGCCGGCGATGCCGAAGGGGGATTCGGAGACGATGTCGATGCCCTCCTCACGCAGCGTCGGCACGTCGGGCAGACGGCGGTGGCGTTCGGCGCCCCAGCTCACCAATGCGCGCAGCGGCCCGCCGGGCCCGACCGTGCCGACGTCGAGCGAGCTTGCCGCCGCCGCGACCTGGCCGCCGAGCAGCGCGCTGAGCGCCGCCGCCGCGCCGCGGAAGGGGACGTGCAGCCAATCGATCCCCTTCAGTTCGGCGATCTGCGTCATCGTGACATGCATCGAGGAGCCGGCGCCGGCGGTGCCGTACTCGATCTTGCCGGGATTGGCCTTGGCGTAGTCGAGGAACTCCTTGAAGGTCTTCCAGGGCGCATCGGCGCGGACGAGCGTGCCGAACCGGTAGCCGACGAGCTGGATGATCCAGGTGAAGTCGGTGCGCGGATCGAAAAGCGGCCGAGCCGAGAGGAAGCGATGACGCAGGACCGGAACGGGCATCTGAGCGATGGTGTAGCCGTCCGGCCTGGTGCCGTTGGCCAGCACCTGCGCGCCCATGATGCCACCGGCGCCGGAGCGGTTGTCGATCACGATCGTCTGGCCGAGCCGCTTCTGCGCCCCCTCGGCAATGGCGCGCATGACCAGGTCGGTCGGCCCGCCCGGCGGATAGGGAATGACGAGACGAATCGGCCGATCCGGGAAACCCGCCGTCTGCGCGCGCGCAGGTCGCACCCGGCCGCCGCCGGCGGTGGCGAGCGTCGCGGCCACGCCGCTCCCGAGAGCCATCCGCCGTCCCACACCACGCATAGCAACCATCCTGCGCTCCTCCCGCAACGTCGTAGGGGCGCCGCTTGAAGCCGCTTGCGATGGTTACGTCAATCCAAACCGCTCGGCACGCCAGTCATGCACAAGCGGCATCACTTCGCGCGCGACGCGCGAGGTGTCGCATGTGGTCGCAGAGGCCGCATTGCAGGGGCGGGGGCGCCCGCCCCTCGCAGCGTCACTCGCCCCGCAGGCCGAGGCGAGCCGCCAGCCGTTCCTCCGTTTCGATCTGACTCAAGACCCACCGGGTGTAGTCCTCGCTGTTCAGGTAGAGCGCCGGCATGTCGTAGCGCTCGAGCAGCGCCTGCACGGCCGGGTCGTCCATCGCCGCCTTGAAGGCATCGTGCAGCACGCGCACCACGGCGGGGTCCATGCCGCGCGGCCCGGCGATGCCGTAGGGCGATTCGGAGACGAGATCGATCCCTACATCACGCAGGGTCGGCACCTCGGGGAAGCTGCGGTGGCGCTGCGCGCCCCAACTGACCAACGCCCGCAGCGCCCCCCCCGGTCCGGCGAGGCCCGCGTCGATCGAGCTCGCAACCGCGGCGATCTGCCCTGCGAGCACCGCGTTGGTCGAGGCAGCGGTGCCGCGGAAGGGGACGTGCAGCCATTCTATCCCCTTCATCTCCGCGATCTGCGTCATGGTGATGTGGAGCGAGCTGCCGACTCCCGGCGACCCGTACTCGACCTTGCCGGGATTGGCCTTGGCGTAGTCGAGGAACTCCTGGAAGGTCTTCCAGGGCGCATCCGCCCGCACCAGCACGCCGAACTGGTAGCCGGCAAGCTGGATGATCCAGGTGAAGTCGGTGCGGGGATTGTAGATCGGACGGGCCGAGAGGAAGCGATGGCGCAGGACCGAGATCGGCATCTGCGCGATGGTGTAGCCGTCCGGCCTGGTGCCCGTAGCGAGGAGCTGTGCGCCCATGGTGCCGGCAGCGCCACTGCGGTTCTCGACCACGATCGGCTGGCCGAGCGGCTTCTGCGCCGCCTCGGCGAAGGCGCGCATGACGAGGTCGGTCGGACCGCCCGGCGGATAGGGAACGATGAGGCGGACCGGTCGGTCAGGAAAGGTGCTGGCGCCGCCCGCCTGTTGCGCACGCGCCGGCCGCGCCGCTCCCCCGCCGGCGAGCATGGCCGCCGCCATGCCCGCCAGGCCCAATTGCCGTCGCCCTAAGCCGCGTGAATGCTTCATTGGCCGATCCCCCATTATTTTCGAACGTGAATGCGCCCGCTGCCGGAGCGTCCATGGTCGTTCCGGAGTCAGCCCCGCGCGTGCGGCATCACCTCGCGCGCAAAGCGGTCCATGCGTTCGAGCGTCTCGGAGAGGGTCGTCGCGCGGAAGTCGAAGCTCAAATGCGAGACGCCGAGACGGCGATAGGTCTCCACGTCCTCCAGAATCTGCTCGGAGGAGCCATGGAAGGGCTTGCGCTCCGCCCCACCCGGCAGCGGCGCGGCGGTGTGGTTCAGCCGCGGCGCGAAGGCGATGGTGATGGAGGCGGGGTCGCGCCCCTCGGCCTCGGCCAGGCGCCGCAGTTCGGCGACCAGGCCCGCGAATTCGGCAGGCCCCAGCGGCGCCGTCGCCACGCCGCCGACCGGCAGCCAGCCATCACCGAGCCGCGCCGTGCGGCGCAGCGCCGGCCTGGTGTGGCCGCCGACCCAGATCGGCGGATGCGGCCGCTGCACGGGGCGCGGCTGGAAGCGCAGCGGGGCAAAGTCGTAGTGCTCGCCCCGATGCTCGACCGGGCCCTCGGAGGTCCAGAGCTTGCGGAAGATCGCGACGTATTCGTCGCTCACCGCGCCGCGCTTGTCGAAGTCCGGCGCATGCAGCGCGGCGAACTCCTCGCGCATCCAGCCGACCCCGATGCCGAGCGTGATGCGCCCGCGGGAGAGCACGTCCATCGTCGCGATCATCTTCGCCGCGAGGACGGGATTGCGGTGCGGCAGGACCATGACGCTGGCGATCAGGCGCAGCCGCTCGGTCGCGCCGGCGACGAAGCTCATCAGACTGAGCTGTTCGAGGGCGTCGCCCTTGCTCGGGTGGATGCCGCTCGCGTCGTAGGGGTATTTCGACTCGACGACGGTCGGGAAGACGATGTGGTCGGCGACGGTCGCGGAGGCGAAGCCCATCCGCTCGCCCTCTCGCGCCATCGTCACGACGCCGTCGTAATTCGCCAGCTCGCCGCGTACCGGCAGGCCGAAGCCGAATTGCATCCCCGTTTCCTCCGCCCGTCCGGGCGGCAGGAACGCCGCCCGTGCCCTATAGTAGCACCAGGTCGTCGCGGTGGATGATCTCGTCGCGCCCGCGCCAGCCCAGGATCGCCTCCAGCTCCTCGCTGCGATGGCCGGCGATCCGGCGTGCGGCCTCGGAATCGTAGGCGGAGAGGCCGCGCGCGACTTCGCGCCCCGCCGTGTCCTTCACGCTCACCGGGTCGCCGCGCTGGAAGTTGCCTTCCACGCTGCGCACCCCGGCCGGCAGCAGGGAGCGGCCCTGCGCCAACGCGCGCGCCGCGCCGGCATCCACCACCAGCGTGCCGAGCGGGGCGAGAGAGCCGGCGATCCAGCGCTTGCGCGCGCTGCGCCCCTCCGGCGCCGGGAGGAACCAGGTGCAGCGCGCGCCCTCCTCGAGCGCGCGCAGCGGATGGTCCGTCTTGCCGAGCGCGATGGCCATGGCGCAGCCGGCGCCGGTGGCGATGCGCGCGGCGATCAGCTTGGTCCGCATGCCGCCCGAGGAGTAGCCCGGCGGCGGCTCGCCCCCCATCGCCATGATCTCGTCGGTGATCCGCTCCACAACGGGCAGGTGCTGCGCCGCGGGGTCCTTGCGCGGATCGGCGGTGTAGAGGCCGTCAATGTCCGAGAGCAGCACCAGCGCGTCGGCCTGGATCATCTCCGCCACGCGGGCGGCGAGGCGGTCGTTGTCGCCGAAGCGGATCTCCGCCGTCGCGACCGTGTCGTTCTCGTTGATGACGGGGATGCAGCCGAGCTCAAGCAAGGTGCCGAGCGTCGCGCGCGCGTTGAGGTAGCGCCGGCGGTCCTCGGAATCCTCCAGGGTCAGCAGGAGCTGCGCGGCGTTCAGCCCATGCCCGGCGAGCGCCGCCTGCCAAGCGCCGGCGAGGCGGATCTGGCCCACCGCTGCGGCGGCCTGCTTCTCCTCCAGCCGGAGGCGCTTGCGGGTGAGGCCGAGCGCGCGGCGAGCGAGCGCGATGGCGCCGGAGGAAACGATCGCCACCTCCACCCCTCGCGCACGCATCGCCGCGACATCGGCCGCGACCGAGGCGAGCCAGGAGTCGCGCGGGGTCGCGCTGCGCTCGTCCACGACGAGCGCCGAACCGATCTTGACCACCACACGCCGCGCGGCGGCGAGGCTCGGAGAGGTGGTGCGCGCGGGAGCATGTCGCATGGGCGCGGCCCATAGCATGCGGGCCGCGCCCGGCGAAGCGGGGGGAGAGGCCGGACAGGCCGGGCCGACGCGCGCCAGGGGCGTCTCCCTTGGCGCCCGCCCGCAGAAGGATCAGCCCGCCGCGGCCGAGAAGACCGGCCTCGAACGGCGCTCCACGACCAGCCAGGCGCCGTCCGGGCCGCGGCGCAGCCGGTCGCTCACTGCGGAGATCGAGAGCGCGTCACGGAGCGGCACGGGCCCCTCCGGTGCACGCTCGGCGTCGTGGCGATAGACGAGCGAGAAGTAGCGCGCGGTGGCGGTGTTCTCGTCCGCAAGATCGACGACGAGGTTCTGCACCATGTGCGCGGTGACGCGGCCGGTCGGCCGCTCGGCCAGAGCGGCGCGCACACCGTCCGGCCCCTGCAGCGCCTTGCCCTGGCGGTGCCACACCCCTTCCGGCGCCATGCTCTTCGCGACCGTCTCGTAGTCTGATGCGTCGAGCGCGGCCCAAAAGCGTGTAATCGCTTGCGAGCAGAGGGTGATCAGCGCCGCCTTGCGGACCTCGTCCATCGCGTCACATCCCCTCGCGCACGAACCGGTTGCGCAGCGTGCCGATGCCGGTGATCTCCACCTCCACCACGTCGCCGTGCTTGAGGTCCGGCGAGGTGCCGTCGGTCCCCATCCAGATGATGTCGCCGGGCCAGAGCGTGAGGTAACGCGTCATCGTGCTGATGAAGGTCGCGATGCCGAACAGCATGTGGTTGGTGGCGAAGCGCGTGCTCACCTCGCCGTTCAGCCGGACGATGGTTTCCGCCTTGTCGAGATCGAGGTCGGTCTCGATCCAGGGGCCCATCGGCTTGAAGGTGTCGGTGTTCTTGGCGCGCCAGAAGGTGCGGTCGCTGCGCTGCCAGGTGCGCTCGCTCACATCGTTGCCAATGGTGTAGCCGAGCACGCAGGAAAGCGCGTCCGCCTCGCTGAGGTGCTTCGCCTTCTTCCCGACGACGACGACGAGCTCGCCCTCGTAGTGCACCTTCTCCGTCGCGTCACGCGGGATGACGACGTCCTCGCCATGGGCGATCAGCGCGTTGGCGGCGCGGTAGCCCATGTCAGGCTTGGTCGGGATGTTCGGCGTCTCGCCGCGCTTCGCCGCCTGCTCCTTCACGTGCTCCACGTAGTTGAGGCCGGCGCAGTAGAAGGTGCGCGGGATCACCGGCACCTCGATCTTGACGGCGTCGAGCGCGTGGATGCGCCCGGTCGCCTCGTAGCCCTCGAAGGGGTCGCCGCGCACCTCGCGGATGCGGTCCCCCTCGAGGATGCCGTAGCCGGTGCGGCCCTCGGCCGTGTAGCGGATCCAGCGCATCGCCCCCGCCCTCCTGCTACGCCGCCTGGCGCAGCGAGGGCGGCAGGAAGTCGGGCTGGAACACCCGGTCGGCCAGCACCTGGCAGCGCTTCATCATGCGGTGCTCGTCCGGCCCGTAGTCCGGGATGGCGTTGTGCAGCGTGCCGATATTGTCCCAGATCAGCACGTCGTTCTCGCTCCACACATGGGTGTAGAGGAAGCGCGGCTGGAGCTGGTGGGCGAAGAGATGCTCCAGCACCCGGTCGCTTTCCGCCTCGTCGAGCTCATTGATGCGCACCGCGTAGCCGGGGTTGCAGTAGAGCACCTTCCGCCCGGTGATCGGGTGGGTCATGAAGATCGGATGCACGGCCGGCGGGCGCTTGGCGCGCTGCTCCGGCGACAGCGGCGGGCGCGGGCTGCCGTCGCGCTGGCGCATGTTCTCCCAGAACTTGTTGAAGTCGTGCGTCGCGGTCATGTTCGCCAGGCGCTCCTTCAGCGCCGGGTCGAGTTCCTCATAGGCCGCGTGCATGTTGGCGAAGAGCGTGTTGCCGAGCGGCTTGCCGTTCCGCCGCGGCACCTTCACCGCGTAGAGCACGTTCACGAAGCCCATCAGGTCGCGGTAGGACATGTCCGTATGCCAGTCCTGGCCCGCATCGGGGATGCCGATGTATTCCCCGTTCACCTTGATGTTGGAGAGGATGCCGACCTCCGGCACCTCCGGGTCGTGGTGCTTGCCGGTGATCGAGGTCTGGATGGTGCCGAAGCGCCGGGAGAAGTCGCGCAGCGCCGCGGAATCGATCTTCTGGCCCGGGAAGCGCAGCACGCCGTAACGGCCGAGGGCGGCGAGGATCGTCGCGAATTCCTCATCGCCGAGAGGCCTGGAGAGATCGATGTCCGTGACCGTCGCGCCCAGGATCTCGCCGGTCGGCTGAATCGTCGCCATGTCCTTGTTTCCTTCCCGCGCGGGCAGGTGTCGCCCGGGTTGGCGGGAGGCTAGCGCGCGGCCCTGGACATGGGCAAGCCGACGGCCGGCCGGCCGCCCGGGCCGCCGGCCGGTCTCAACGTGCGGTCGCGGGCGGGTAGTAGAGCGTGACGGTGTGCGTCGCCTCGGCGAACATCAGCCAGCGCTCGACGAGCAGGCCGAGGAGGACGAGGACCGCGGCCAGCGTCGCGAGGACCGCCGCGGCCCCGCCGCCGATCAGCAGGCCAAGCAGCAACAGCACCAGCGGAGCCGCGAAGCCCGCAGCCTGCGCGATCAGGCGCAGCCGCGCCGCATGCTTGCGCGCGATGCGGAAGCCCATCTCGCGCAGCAGGTAATTCGTCTCCGTGTGCGGCGGGTCGAGGGTGCGCACGGTGCCGAGGGCACCAAGCCCGGTGGCGGTCTCCGGCGTGCTCGCGGGCGGCTCGGTGTCGATCGCCCGCCAATAGGTCCGCTTGAGCACGAAACCGCCGGCGCCTGCGAGCACGGCGATCACCGCCGGCACGGCGCCATCGCCCCAGAAGGCGCCGAACATGGCGAGCAGCGCCGCGCCGCTGAACGCCGCCAGCGTCAGATAGCCCGGCACGACCAGCGGATGCCGCCACTGCCGGATCGGCTTGAGCGACGCATAGATCATGCCGGTGCAGTAGACCGTCGCCACCGCCCCGGCCGCGGCGAGCAGGCCGAACAGCGCGGCCGCGCCCCGCCAGCCGAGCAGCAGTGCGAGGAACAGCAGCCCGGCCGGCACATAGGTCACCACCGCCGCGACGCCCTCCCGCGACAGCCAGGAGGAGCGCCATTGCGACAGCGCCCGCCAGGCCCGCTCCGGCCGGCCGAGATGCGCGGTGGAGGAGAGCAGCCCGGCAGTGACCAGGGCCAGTGCCAGCAGCAGCGCCACGATGCCGAAGGACGCATCCTGCGGCACCAGTCCGAGCGGCCGCAGCAGGCCGAGCCAGAACAGCAGCCCGTAGCCGGCGCCGGAAAGCGTCGTAAAGACGATAATGGACGGCGCAGGGTTCATCGCGACAGCACCTTGTCCATCCAGCGCAGGAGAGGATTCGCGATCTCCTCCTTACGCGGCTCGGCCTCCCGCGGCGGCGCCTCGGCCACGGCGCGCTTGCGGGGCGGCAGGTACTTGTTGACCGGCTTGTACCCCAGCTCCGGCATCAGGTCGTAGCCGCCGCGCTCGCGCACGAGCTTCGACACCGCGCTGTCCGGGTCGCCGAGGTCGCCGAAGTGGCGCGCGCGCGTCGGGCAGGTCAGCACGCAGGCGGGCTGGCGCTGCGCCTCCGGGATGGTCTCGTTGTAGATGCGGTCGATGCAGAGCGTGCACTTCTTCATCACGCCCGCATCCTCGTCCATCTCGCGCGCACCGTAGGGGCACGCCCAGGCGCAGAGGCCGCAGCCGATGCAGGTCTCGGTGTTGACCAGCACGATGCCGTCCTCGGCGCGCTTGTAGGAGGCGCCGGTGGGGCAGACGGTGACGCAGGCCGGCTGCTCGCAATGCAGGCAGGAGCGGGGGAAGTGGACGGTGCGGCCGGCCTCTCCCTCGCCCGCCTCATAGGAGTGCACGCGGTTGAACCAGACGCCCTCAGTACCGGCGGAGTAGGGCTTGAAGTCCGGCAGCGGCGCGAGGTGCCCGCTGGTGTTCCACTCCTTGCAGTTGGTCGCGCAGGCCTGGCAGCCGACGCAGGTGTCGAGGTCTATGACGAGACCGAGTTTCTTCCCGTTCGGCACGGGCTCCGGCAGGCTGGTCACGGTGCGTCAGGTCCCGGCATTGTAGCGGAGCACATCCGGCACGGGCGGCATTTGCGGCGGTGCACGCAGCGGCGCCGGGCGCGGCGCCGTCTCCCCGGCCTCCTCCGGCGCGCATTTCTCGATGCGCACGCGCAGGTCGTACCACGCGGCCTGGCCGGTGATCGGATCGGCGTTGGCGAGGCGGAAGCCGCCCTGCGCCGGCAGCCACTCGCTGATCGCGTGGTTGAGCAGGAAGCCCTTCGTGGACTCCGGCGCGTCGTCAGAGAGCCGCCACGCGCCCGCACGCTTGCCGATCGCGTTCCAGGTCCAGACCGTGTCCGGATTCACGCCCTCCATCAGCGTGATCTGGCACCGCACGCGGCCGGCACGGCTCTCCACCCACACCCAGTCGTCCTGCGCGAGGCCCATCCGCGTCGCGGTCGCGCGGTTCATGTAGAGCCGGTTCGCGCCGTGGATCTGCCGCAGCCAGGCGTTCATCGAGCCCCAGGAGTGGTACATCGCCATCGGCCGCTGCGTCACCGCGGAGAGCGGGAACCGCGCCAGGTCCTGCCCTTCATGCTCGAGCGGCGCGTACCAGATCGGCAGCGGGTCGCAGTAGGTGCGGATACGCTCGCGCAGATGCTCCGGCGGCTGCTTCGCGCCGTGGCCCTCGGCGGCGAGGCGGAATTTCTGCAAGGGCTCGGACCAGATCTGCAGCACGATCTGCTCCGCCTTGCCGATCAGCCCCATCGCCTTCGCGCCGTCCAGATAGGCCTGGTTGGCGTGCTTGTAGTAGAGCTGCTCCGGCGGCAGGTGGTCGCGCCAGAAGCAGCCGTTCTCGATGTAGCGCCGGAGCTGGTCCGGGTTCGGCTTGCCGACGCCCTTCGCGCTGCCGTCCTCGCCGCGCCAGCCGGCGAGCGGGCCGACGCCCGGCATGCGCTCGTGGTTCACGATGTAGTCCGGGTAGTCCTTGAAGCGCGGGCTGCCGTCCTCTTTCACGAAGGCGGGCAGGCCGAGCCGCGCGCCGAGCTCGATCAGCACGTCCTGGAAGGGCCGCACGTCGCGGTCGGGCTTCACCACCGGCTGACGGATCGCGTCGCCCGCGCCGTGAGCGCTGCCGATCGGACGGTCGAGCAGCGAGATGCAGTCCCAGCGTTCGAGGTAGGTCGTGTCCGGCAGGATCAGGTCGGCGTAGGGGACCGTCTCGGAGAAATAGGCATCGGCGTAGATCACGTGCGGGATGACGTACTCGCCGTCCGGGCGCTTCTCCGTCAGGATGCGGATGATCTCGCCCGGGTTCATCGCGCTGTTCCAGGCCATGTTCGCCATGAACATGAACAGCGTGTCGATCGGGTAGGGATCGCCGGCGCCGGCATTGCCGATCACCGTGTGCATCATCCCGTGCAGGCCGAGCGGCGCCTCCCAGGAGAAGGCCTTGTCCACGCGCAGCGGGTTGCCCGCCTCGTCCACCAGAAGGTCGTCGGGCCCATGCGGGAAGGCAAGCAGGTTGCCCGCGATCGGCGTGTTCGGCGCCACGGTCTTGCCG
>JADGHI010000039.1 GCA_019689515.1 Acetobacteraceae bacterium
CGAAGACCCGCCGCCGGTGCTCGGCCGCGCGCAGCAGGCGGCGGAACTCCAGCACCGCCGGCGAGGGCTCCTCGGCAATGATGGCGTCCAGCGCACGGTCGGCGCGCTCGAGCTCGCCGGAGAAGACCAGCATCTCGGCGAGCACCCAGCGCGCGCCGAAATCGCGCGGGGCGGACTTGACGGCGGCGGTGGCGGCGGCGAGCGCCCCCGGAAGGTCGCCCGCCTCAAAAGCGGTTCGGATAGCGCTCATGCGGCAGCCCTCGCGGCCTGGAGGTCGGTGACGAGGCGGAAGGCCGCGCCCACCTCGTCCAATTGGTAATGCGGCTGAAGGTGGATAATGCAACCAAAGACGCCGGGCTTGCCCGGCTTCTCGCGCACCTCGACACGGGCGGCGCGCAGCGGGTAGCGCGCACCGAGCTCGCCCGCCGCGTTGCCCGAGGAGTTGGTGAACTCGGCGAGCCAGCGCTGCAGGCGGTTCTGGATCTCCTCGGCGGTGCGAAAGGCACCGACCATGTCACGCCCCATCAGCTTGACGCAGTGGGCGAAGCGGCTGACGCAGAGCATCGCGTTGAACTGCGCCGAGAGCCGCTGGTTGGCATCCGCTGCCTCTTCGGTCATGCGCGGCGGCCGGTGCAGCGAGGGCGCGCCGGCGAAGGTCCCTTCCGGCAGCCCGTCGAGCCCGATGAAGGGCAGCAGTCCGGCCTCGATGGCCAGGCGCTCCTGGTCGTCCGTGAGGGCGAGCTCGACCGGCGGCCGCGCGGTCCGGCCCGGCGGGTCGGACGAGAAGCGCTCCTCCACGAGCTCGTCCACCACGCCGCCCTCGGCCACCTCCCCGATCGCCGCGCCACGGATCTCGGCCGGCCAGCCGTTGCGTGCGAAGGCGCGCACCGCAACAGAGGCGAGCGCATAGACCGGGCTCGTCCAGACGCGGTCGGAGACGTTGGGGGTGTACTCGCGGTAGCAGAAGCCGTCCGGCCGCGCGCCGTCGAGCGGCCAGGGCGAGCGCGCCAGGCTGCGCGGCAGCAGCACGGCGAGGAAGCGCGTGTCCTCGCGCTCCTGCAACCGGCGCCAGCGCTGCCGGTCCGGCATGCGCAGCGTGTCGGCGATGTCCGCGGCCGGCCCGGCCTCGGCCCAACTGTCGAGGCCGAGAAGCGAGGGCGCGGCCGCGATGGCGAGCGGCGCGAAGGCGGCGGCGGCAATCCCGGCCAGGGCGTCGAGCGCCGCGACGTCATCGGTCGGGTGGCCCGGCGCCGGGGCATGGCGAACCTCGTAGTCCGCGCAGAGCATGCCGTAGGGCTCACCGCCCGGGGTGCCGAACTCCTCCTCGTAGATCTTGCGGAACAGGATCGACTGGTCGAACTCCACCGCGCGGTCGAGGTCGCGGCATATCTCCGTCCAGCGCGCGGTGAGCAGGCGCAGCTTGACCCGCGCGCCGAAGGGCACGCGCTCGGCCAGCCAGTGCAGCCCGCGCCAGGAGCCCTCGAGCCGGCGCAACCGGTCATGGTGCAGCACTTCGTCAAGCTGGGCGGAGATCAGGCGGTCCAGCGCCGCGATGTCGCGGTCCACCGTCTCCTCGAGCCGCGCCATGGCGTCGGCGCGCCCCTCTTCCGTGCCGTCATTCGCCAGGATACGGGCAAGCGCCGCGTCCCCGTACCAGCGACGCAGCGCCATCGCCGCCGAGGGCTCTCCAAGGAAGTCGCTGAGCTCCTCCGCGCCTGCCGCACCCGCGCCGCTGCTGCCCAGAAAGCGGCCGGAGAGGACGGTCGCCCGCAATCCCCCGCTCATGCCGCAATCCCTTCCCGTTCCGCGGGGCGAGGCCAGTCCCCGCCCCGGACCATCGTCGCTCCGTCCCGCCGCCGGCCAACGCCACCCAGACCGGCGGCGGCAAGGATCGCGATCAGGCCTTCTGCGGGATGCGCGCGACCATCCGCATGGAGGTGGTGAGCTCCTCCATCTGCAGCCACGGCCGCATATAGGCCACCGCGTTGTAGGAGCCGGGCTTGCCCGGGATCTCTTTCACCTCCACCCGGGCTTCGCGCAGCGGGAACTTCGCCTTCATCTCCGCGCCCGAATTGGCGTTGGAGTTGACGTAGTTCTTGATCCAGCGGTTCAGCCAGGCCTCGCAGTCCGACGCCTCCATGAAGGAGCCGATCTTGTCGCGTGCCATGACCTTCAGGAAGTGCGCGAACCGGCTGGTCGCCATCAGGTAGGGCAGGCGCGCGGAAATGGCGGCGTTCGCCGTCGCCTCCGGCCGGTCGTACTTCTTCGGCTTCTGCGTGGTCTGCGCACCGAAGAACACGGCGTAGTCGGTATTCTTGTAGTGGCAGAGCGGCAGGAAGCCGAGGTTGGAGAGCTCGAACTCGCGCCGGTCGGTGATGCCGATCTCGGTCGGGCACTTGGCGTCGGCGTCGCCGTCATCCGAGGTGAAGACGTGGGTCGGCAGGTTCTCCACCTTGCCGCCGCCCTCGGCACCGCGGATGGCGACACAGAAGCCATGCTGGGCGAAGGCGTCGGTCAGCCGCGCACCCAGCACATAGGCCGCGTTCATCCAGCAATATTCGTGGTGGTCCATCGCCTTCGGGTTGCCGGCGGCGTCGTAGGGCGCCTCCTCATACCCGAACTCCTCGATCGGCTTGGTGGCCGAGCCATAGGGCAGGCGCGCGAGCGCCCGCGGCATGACAAGGGTGACGAAGCGGCTGTCCTCGGTGTCGCGGTAGCTCCGCCACTTGGCGTATTCGGCGGTGTCGAAGATCTTGGCGAGGTCCCGCGGCTTGGACAGCTCACGCCAATCCTGGAAGCCGAACATGCCGGGGCCCACGCTCGAGATGAACGGCGCGAAGGCCGCCGCGGCGACGTTCGACATCAGGCGCAGCGTCTCGACGTCGTCCGGGTGGTTGGTCCACTCGTAGTCGCCGATCAGCGCGCCGTAGGGCTCGCCGCCCGGGGTGCCGAACTCGTTCTCGTAGATCTTCTTGAACATCTGCGACTGATCGAACTCGGTCGCGCGCTGCAGATCGCGCGAGAGCTCCCGCTTCGAGACCTGCAGCATCCGCAGCTTCAGCGAGGTGCCGGTCTCCGAGTTCATGACCAGGTAGTGCAGCCCACGCCACGACCCCTCGAGCTGCAGGAAGCGCGGGTGGTGCATCACCGCGTTGAGCTGCTCGGAGATCTTGCGGTCGAGCGCGGCGATCGCGCGGTCGAAGGTCATGGAGAGGTTGCGGCTGAAGGTGACGGTGCCCTTCAGCGCCTCCTCGGTCAGCGCCTTGATCAGCTCCTGCGCGCGGTCGCGCTCGGTCTGCTTGGTCGCGCCGATCACCTGCTCGAGCAGGCCGACACCCGCTTCTTCCGTCGTGACGGCGCCGGCGGCGCCCGCGGCTTCGGTCTGGGTCGCGCTCATCGCGTCAGCCCTCCTGCTTCGACGCGTCGAGGCCGAGCTCGCTCGAAAGCTTGGCCAGCTTTTCCTTGTCCTGGAGCACCTGCTCGAGCAGCCCCTCCAGCTCCTCGGAGCGGTCGGCCTTGCTCATCAGGTCGCGCAGCTTCGCCCGCGTCTCGATCAGCGCCTTCAGCGCCGGCACCTGCTCGGCCACCCGGCCCGGCTCGAAGTCCTCGATCGAGCGGAACTTGAGCTGAACCGCCATCTCCGAGTCGTCGCCGGCGAGCGTGTTCTTGACCCGGATGTTCAGACCCGGCGCAATGCGCGCCATGACGTCGTTGAAGTTGTCCCGGTCGATCTGAACGAACTTGCGCTCCGCCAGCGGCCGCAGCGGCTCACCCGGGTCGCCCGCGAAGTCCCCCATCACCCCGACGACGAAGGGGAGCTCCCGCTGCACCATCGCGCCTTCGGTCTCGACTTCATAGGTGATGTGCACCCGCGGCTTGCGCACGCGAGCGAGCTTATCATGCACGCTGGCCATCACGACCTCCTCGGACCGAAACCCCGGTCATCCCTGCGATGAAACGGTAGGATAGATGCGGCGCTGAACCGTGGTCAACGCGACAGTTGTGCCCTCCCGCGGGCTGCCGGGTACTGCGGCCTCGCGATCGCCACGGATCCGCGGCACGGGAGGCGGGCGGATGCCGTCCGTGCCGTGCCCCTGCTCGCCCCGACGGCAGCGTGCGGAGGCCGCTCCCGATTTATCCTTATATTAACACTATCCCCGCTGTACCTTGCACTGACTATTCGCTTGGGGGCGGGCGGATGCCGAGCATGGTCAGCATCGCGGCGCGGGCCTTGGCGTCCGGCAGCACCTCGGCAAGCAGGTCCGGCAGCGGCATACGGGCGCGACGGACCGCGTCCTCCAGAGTGAAGGCAAGCGGCGAGTGCGGCTCCGTCCTGCGGAACCAGTCGGCAAGCTCCTCAAGCTGACGGATCGCGTCCTCGCGCGTCCGCAGCGGCCGGGGCCCACCGCCGCTGCCGCCGCCAGCCACAACCGCGCCCCCCTCGGCCGCGGGAGCACCCTCACCGGCCGCCTCCTCAGCGCCATCCGCCTCCGCGGCCCCGGCGGCCTCCCGCGGTAGAGGGCCGAGGAGGCGCTCGGCAATCTCGACCATCTGCTCCAGCGCCTCCGCGACCCGGCGCGTGGCCGGAGCATCGGCGCCGAAGCGGGCCGAAAGCGCCGCGTCCATCGCCGCCCAGGCCTCCCCCGCTGCGCGCGCCGCAAGGCCGACAGAGCGCAGATGCGCCGCGTCGAGCTTCGCCTCGGCCTGCAGTGTGGCGAGTTCGGGCATGCCGGCGTCGATCCGCGCCTTCTTGCGCTTGGCGTCGGCCAACGCATCCGTCTCCTCTGCCTGGCGGTAGAGGTGCAGGCCGACGGGTGAGCCGTCCGCGCGGTGGAACAGTGGCAGCCGCCGCAACGGCTGCATGAGCGTCCCGTCGGTGCCCTCCCCGGCCAGCCCGCCGATCGGCGCGCTGCGGACCTCGAGCCCCTCCTCCTCGTCCGGCCGCGGATAGCCGGGGTCCCAGTACTTCTCCAGAAGACCGGTGATCAGCTTCGCGCCCGCGGTGAGGCCCGCAAGGCCGTCGAGTCGCACCAGCGCCTCCACGGTCCAGGCAGCGATCTCGAAGTCCTTGCTCTTCTCGGCGATGCAGGACAACCCGATTCGCTTGACCTCGCGCCAAGCCATCGGCACCGCCGCCTCCGCCCCTCCCTCGGCGTCCTGCTGGCGCTCCTCGGCGCGCGCCTCGGCGCGCGCGTCGCGCAGCTTCTGGTAGAGCGAGGTCGGCGAGTAGTCGGTCCGCAAATCCTCTCCCGCGCCACCCTCGCCCCCGAGTGGCGCAAGCAGCGCCTCAAGATCCAGCACGTCCTCGGCCATCGGCCATCCCCCTGGCGGCGCCCCGGGGAAACCGGGACGAAACATGCACAACATGCGGGCGAAACACGCGCGACACAACCGTAACGCGTCAGTGCTGGACAGCGCCGGGGCACACCCTTACCGTTCCGAACCATCGCGCGGGGCTCGATCCCCTCATTATGGATGGCGGGAGGCTGTACGGACCATGGTGGCGATTGATCTGAAATCCCTCGTCGCCCGCCTCAATCCAATCTGTCGTCGTCAGCTCGAGGCCGCGGCCGGCCTCACCCTCTCGCGCAGTCACTACAATGTCGAGCTCGAGCACCTGCTGCTGAAGCTCGTCGAGGCGCCGGGCACGGACGTCGCCGCGATCCTGCGCAAGCAGGGGGCGGATGCCGGGCGCGTCGCCGGGGAGCTGACCCGGGCGCTCGACCGCATGCGCACCGGCAACGCGCGTGCCCCCTCGCTCTCGCCCGACATCGTCTCCCTCATCAAGGAAGCCTGGCTCATCGCCTCGCTGGAAAGCGGGGCGGGCAAGATCCGGTCCGGCCACCTGCTGATCGCCGCGCTGTCCGACGAGGCGCTGGCGCGTGCGACGCGCGAATCCTCCCCCACGCTCGGCGCGCTGCCGGCCGAGGCGATCCGACGCAACCTCGCTGACTTCACGGAAGGCAGCGAGGAGGCCACGGAAGCAGCCGCGGCAGCGGCCGACGCCGCCGCCGGGGTGCCGACCGGCGCGGCGAGCGGGGACGCGCCGCGCGGCGGCGGGCCGCTCGAGCAGTTCTGCACCGACCTCACCGCGCAGGCCCGGGCGGGCAAGATCGACCCGATCCTCGGCCGCGATTCCGAAATCCGCCAGGTGATCGACATCCTCACCCGGCGCCGGCAGAACAACCCGATCCTCACCGGCGAGCCCGGTGTCGGTAAGACCGCGGTGGCCGAGGGGCTGGCACTGCGCATCGCCGCAGGCGACGTGCCCGATGCGCTGAAGAACGTGAAGCTGCTGTCGCTCGACCTCGGCCTGCTGCAGGCGGGCGCCGGGGTGAAGGGCGAGTTCGAGAACCGGCTGAAGGGCGTGATCGATGCGGTGAAGGCCTCGCCCCAGCCGATCGTCATGTTCATCGACGAGGCGCACACGCTGATCGGCGCCGGCGGCGCTGCCGGCGGCACCGATGCGGCGAACCTGCTCAAGCCGGCGCTCGCGCGCGGTGAGCTGCGCTGCCTCGCGGCCACCACCTGGGCCGAGTACAAGAAGTACTTCGAGAAGGACGCCGCGCTGACCCGCCGCTTCCAGGTGGTGAAGGTGGACGAGCCCTCGCTGTCCCTCGCCTCCGCCATGCTGCGCGGCCTGGTGCCGACGCTCGAGAAGCACCACGGCGTGCGCATCCTGGACGAGGCGGTGGAGGAGGCGGTGCGCCTCTCCGCCCGCTACATCCCCGCACGGCAGTTGCCGGACAAGGGCGTCTCGCTCCTCGACACCGCCTGCGCGCGCGTGGCGATGAGCCAGGCCGCGATCCCCGCGCCGATCGAGGACCGCCGGCGCCGGCTCGACCTGATCGCGACCGAGCTCGCCGCCATCGAGCGCGAGGTCGTGACCGGAGCGGACCACACCGCGCGCAAGAACACGCTGGTCGAGGAGCGCGACCGGCTGCAGTTCGAGCTCACCGGCCTGGAGGCCCGCTGGAAGGAGGAGCAGGCGCTGGTCGCGCGGATCCGCGACCTGCGGAACCGGCTGGAAGCGGCGATCGCCGCGCCGGCCACCTCGGCGCCCGCCCCGGTGCCCGCGGGCGCCGAGGCAGCGGCGGCTCCGGAGAGCGCCGGCAACACCGTCGAGAACCCCGACGCGTTGCGCCAGGAACTCGCCGAGGCAACCTCCGCCCTGAGCGCCCTGCAAGGGGAGGAGCCGCTGGTCCACCCCGTCGTGGACGGCCAGGCGATCGCCGAAGTCGTGGCAACCTGGACCGGCATCCCGGTCGGGCGGATGGTCAGCGACGAGATCCGCACCATCCTGACCCTCAAGGAGAAGCTGGAGGAGCGCGTCGTCGGCCAGTCCCACGCGCTCGAGGCGATCGCCCAGGCGATCCGCACCTCCCGCGCCGGCCTCACCGACCCGCGCAAGCCGATCGGCGTGTTCCTGATGGCCGGCACCTCCGGCGTCGGCAAGACCGAGACGGCGCTGGCCCTCGCCGACCTGCTCTATGGCGGCGAGCAGAACCTGACCGTCATCAACATGAGCGAGTTCAAGGAGGAGCATAAGGTCTCGCTCCTCATGGGCTCGCCCCCTGGCTATGTCGGCTATGGCGAGGGCGGCGTGCTGACCGAGGCGGTGCGCCGCCGCCCCTACTCCGTCGTGCTGCTCGACGAGATGGAGAAGGCCCATCCCGGCGTGCAGGACGTGTTCTACCAGGTGTTCGACAAGGGCCAGATGAAGGACGGCGAGGGGCGGGACATCGACTTCCGCAACACCGTCATCATCATGACCTCGAACGCCGGCACCGACACTATCGCCAAGCTCTGCGCCGACCCCGAGACCGCACCGGGTCCCGCCGAGTTGGCCGAGGCGCTGCGGCCGGATCTGCTGAAGGTGTTCAAGCCCGCCTTCCTCGGCCGCTGCAACGTCGTGGTCTATTACCCGCTGCCGGACGAGATCCTGCGGCAGATCGTCGGGCTGCAGCTGAACCGCATCCGCCGTCGCGTGCGCGAGACCTACGGCGTGGATCTCGAGGTCGAGGACGGCGTGGCGGAGAGCATCGTCTCGCGCTGCCGGGAGGTCGAATCCGGTGCGCGCAACATCGAGACCATCCTGAACCGCACCGTGCTGCCGGAGCTCTCCGCCGGCATCCTGGCACGGCTGGCGGAAGGGAAGGATATCGGACGGGTACGTATCGGCGTGGCCGATGGCGGCGCGTTTCGGTATGATATCGGCTAGGGACCGGCACGGGGCCGAGACCGCCGGAGGTAGCAAGCGAGGAGCAGGATCATGCCGATCTACATCAAGTACGGCGACATCAAGGGCGATGTGACCGCCGAAGGGCACAAGGGCAGCGACGGCTGGGTGGAGATCAACAGCTTCCAGTTCGGCGTCGGCCGCGGCATCTCGTCCCCGACCGGCGGCTCGGCCGACCGCGAGGCCTCGGCGCCGAGCATTTCCGAGATCGTCGTCACCAAGCCGATGGACAAGTCGTCCGCTTCCTGGCTGGACCATGCGCTGCATGGCGAAGGCCAGAAGGTCGAGATCGACTTCTGCAAGACCGACAAGGACAAGCTTGAGGTCTATGCGAAGTACGAGCTCGAGGGCGCGATGGTGAGCGGCTACTCCGTCAGCTCGGGCGGCGACCGGCCGACCGAGAGCATCTCGATCAACTTCACGAAGTTCATCTACTCCTTCACCGAGATGGACAAGGACAACGCCGGGGCCGACACCCCGCGCGTCGGCTACGACATCGGCGCTGCCAAGGTGGTCTGAGCGGGCCGGTCCCGCCCAGACCCTTCGAGGTCTCGCTTCCATCCTGCCGGCACGGGCGCGCTCTCATCCGGGGCGCGCCCGTCGCGCATTTCGGCCAGACCAAGTCGGACTGGGGCAATCCAAGGCCGCGCAGCGTCATACCGCCGGGCCTGACCCACCGGGCGGGACCACGCGCTGCCGAGCCGAGCCGGAGGACGCAGGACGCCCGCCGCGCGGACGTGGGTCAGGACATCCGCTCGGCAGTATCAGGCGCCGCGGGCGAGTGTCACCACTGTGACGTTATCGCGCGCGCCGCGCTCGACGGCGAGGCGCACCAGCCGCTCCGCCGCGTCCTCGCCGGCCAGCGCCGCGGCGATCTCCGCCTCGTCCACCATGCGGATGAGCCCGTCGCTGCACAGAAGGAAGCGATCGCCCGGGACGACGCGGCCCGTCACCTTGTCGAGTTCCAGCACATCGGCGGCGCCGACCGCGCGGGTGATGACATTGCCCTGCGGATGGTTTTCCGCCTCGGCCTCGCTGATCGCGCCCTCGTCGATCAGCTCCTGCACCAGGCTGTGGTCCTTGCTCAGCCTCTGCAGCGCGCCGCCGCGCAGCAGGTAGGCGCGCGAATCCCCCGCCCAGAGGCAGGCGAAGTGGTCGCCGCGCGCGAGCAGCACGACGACGGTGCTGGCGATCACCCGCCCCGGACCGCGGCGCGCCGCCTCCTCGCGCAACCCGCTGTTCACCGCAGACAGGCGCAGGCGGAGCTGAGCGAGGATCTCGGCCGCGGAGAGGCCAGGGGGGATGGTCTCCAGCGCCTCGCGGATCGCGTTCGAGGCGTAGTCGCCGGCGCCGTGGCCGCCCGCGCCGTCCGCCACTGCCCACAGCCCGAGATCGGGCCGGTCCACGAAGCTGTCCTCATTGCGCGTGCGCACCGCGCCAGGATGGGTGACGGCGGCGGAGACCAGACCGGTCGGCGATGGCCGTACCGCCCCGTGCGACGGTGGGACGGGGGACGCCGCCGACGACGCCGGGACACCACCGGCAGCAGCGCCATCCGCGCGCAGCGGACCGACATTCAGCGTCGCGTCTGCGTCGCGGGGCCGGTCCCCCGAACCGCTCATGGCGGGACGTCCAGCAGCATCGTGAATTCCTCCGGCGCCGGCAGCGCCCCGATCTCCCAGACCATCGCCGGCAGGCGTCCTCCGCCGAGCGTCCACCAGCCGGCGGCCGGGCGTTCGGGGAAGCAACCGGATGCCTCCTCCCCCTCGCACGCCTCCGGCACCGGCACCTGATCGCCGTCGAGGATCGCCATCACTTCATCACGCAGGGGGGCGTCGGCCGTGGCGGGACCGGCAGGCGCGGGGAGCGCGGCGGCCAGCCCATCGGCATCAATGCCGCCCGCACGGCCCGTGCGGGCGAGGCGCTCCAGCGAGTCGAACCAGCCCTCCTCCATCGCCGGCGCGGCACCGAAACCGGCGAAGACCGCGGCCAGGGTGAGCGGGAAGCGGCGGCCGACGGAATCGGCACTCGGCATCATCACGCCGGCCACCGCATCGGGCCCGCAAGCGCCGGCGGGCAGAGCGAAGCGCCAGGCCGGACCGTCGCGCCACGCGTTCTCCCAGGCTCCGCCCAGCGCCGCCCGCGCCGCTTCCATGCCGGCCTGGAGCCAGGCATCCCAGGGATCTACGAAGCTCTTCAGCAGCGCCCGGCGCACGAAGTCCCCGTGCGCCGGCAGCTTGCCGTAAAGGCCGAGCGTGGTCACTGCGGCAGCGTCGGGCATCGGAACTCCCGCAGCTCGCTCATGCCGAAGGGATGCGTCGCGCTGCCGGTGCGCAGCTCGAACTCCGCCGTACGCTCGCCCTGCGACACGGTGAGGTTCAGCCGGTCCGGCTGGCGCGTCGCGGTCAGCCGGCTCTGCGGGCGCAGCACGAGGCGCAGCGCCGACCAGCCACCGTCATAGGCGATCACCCCGCGGGAGGACGGCGGCTCGAAGGTCAGTGTGATGCCGCCGCGTGCCGGCCAGGTCAGCGCGATCGGGCGGAACGGCCCCTCGCGCGTGATCTCGGTGCGCGTGCCCTCGACCTCGAGGATCATGCCTTGCGCGTTCGGGTCGAAGCCGCGCGGGACGATCTCGAAGCGCAGGCCGCCGCCGCCGACACCAGGGTAGAAGGCGTCGCGGATGCGCGCGGCCCGCTGAAAATTCTGCGCGTCCGCGGCGCTGACGACCGGCGGCATCCCCTCCGGCGCGATCGGGCGCCAGGGGTTCTGCGTCGTGTCCACATAGGGCCGGATGTGCTGGGTGAAGAACTGGTCAAGCTGGCCGCCCGGCCCGAACAGCCTCGCGAAGTCGTCCACCGGCGGGTCCGGCCCTTCGAGGCGGAACGGGAAGCGCGTCAGCATGTCGCGGCAGGCGTCCATCACCGGCTTGCCCGCCGCGGCGATCGCCGCCCGCGCCCCGCCGCCGCGCTGCGCGGCCGTGGAGACAGCGAGGTTGCGCAGCCAGCGCGCAAGCGGATCGGGCTGCCGAGCCGCCTCGGCCATCAGCCGCTGGCCGGGATCGAGGCCCACCGGTGGCGGCAGCACCGTGCCCGGCGGCGCGCTCACGAGCTGCGCGACCCGCGCGAAGAGGTCGTTGACGATCTTCAGCGCCTCGTCCGTCGGCTGGCCCGCGGCCTCGCGCAGCGCCTGGAAGCGCGGCTCGATGATGCGCACCACCGGCTCAACGGAGGAAGGCTCCGGTCCGCCGGTCGCGGCCTGTACGCGCTGCTGCGCCTGGCCCTGCTGCTGGCCCTGCTGCGGCGCGGGGTCCGGCGAGGTGCCGACCGAAAGCTGCCGTGCGATGGAGCGCATGACGTCGCGGATCGGCGAGTTCGGCGCGCCGAGCAGGTTGAGCCCCTCCGCCGCCTCCTGCAGCGTGCGGAATTGCGGGATCTGGAGATCGTCCAGCACCGCCTGCCAAGCGCGGGCATAATCCTCGGCGTAGAGCGAGAGGACCGCCGCTTCGAGCCGCACGGGGTCCTGGACCTCAGTGGCGCTAGCCTCCGGCCCGAGCACCCAGCTTTCCGCCGCCGCTTCCCGCACCGCGCGCGGCAGGTTGGGCAGAACGATCCGATAGAGCCCTTCGACGGTGTAGAGCCCGGGCACCGCAATCTCGGTCAGCGGCCGCTGCGAGGCGCGCACAAAGTAACGCGCCCCGGCCGCGCCGATCGCGTCAGAGGGCTTCCAGCCCGGCGCGTTCTCCGCGTTCTGCGCAAGCGGCCGGATGCGGGAATAGATGCGTCCCGCGAGCGGCAGGCGCGAGAACACCCGCCGCGCCTGGTCCACCAGCGCGCCGTCCAGGGGATACTTCTCGAAATCGGTCTCGAGCAGCGCGTCGAGGTGCTGCGCCAGCGCCTCGCGCACCGGCTGGTTGGTCGCGCCGGGATAGGTGCGCGCCCAGTCCGCCAGGAACCACTCGCGCACCAACGGCTTGTCCAGCGGGCCCTCGCGGCCGAGCATCAGGTAGACCCGCACCGCCTCATAGAGGTAGTCGGGCCGCTGGAAGGCGCCGCGGATCTGGAACTCCAGCCGCGCCAGCAGCCGCGGCAGGAAGGTGCGGTCGAGCGCACGGCGATAGGCCGCCTCGCCACCCGCGGCGAGCTTTTCGGCCTGCGACAGGCCAAGCCAGCTCTCCTCTTCCGACCGCGCGGCCGACGGCAGGGCGCGGGTGGCCTCGAGATAAGGCATCACCCGCCTCGGCTCGGTGTCCTCGATGCGGGCGAGCGGCAGGGGCCGCGCCGCCTCCTCGGCCTTTGCGATCGCGGCCGCCATGGCGCCGGCGCGGCGCTCCTCGGACTGCCAGACCGTCCAGCCCCAGAAGGCGCCGCCCCCGACCAGCAGCAGCGAGCCGATCCAGACCGCGAAGGCAGCGATCCGCTTGCCCCGGTCGGCCGCGGGGTTGCGCGCGGCGAGGCGGGCCTCGTTGAACACCACCTCCTTGAGCAGCCGGCCGAGGAAGTAGCTGCGGCCCTTCTGTCCCATCACCGCCGCCGGGCGGCGCGGGTCGAGCCCGAAGGCACGCGACAGCGCCCCGGAGAGGCGGTCGAGCGGCGAGCCCTCCTGCGTGCCCGAGGTGAAATAGACACCACGCAGGAAGGGCGCGGGGTCGAGCCGCGTGCCGCCGAAGGCCGCGCCGATGAAGGCCGCGAGCGGCTCCTCGAGCGAGGCGAACTGCGCCGGGAAGCCGGCGATGCGCGCACGCTGCTCGGGCCCGCGCTCGGTCTGCAGGCGCTCGAACAGCCGGTCCTCCAGCCGCTGCAGCAACGCCTTGAACTCGGCGCCGAACTTCGCCGCCGAGCCCTCCGGCCCGGCCTGCACCGGGAAGGTCATGCCCCAGACCTGGTTGCGCGTCTCCCGGTCGAGGTCGTCGAAGAACTCGACGAAGCCCGGCAGCAGGTCGGCCTTGCTGATGAGCAGGTAGACCGGCAGGCGCTGCGCGAGAGTCGTCTCCAGCTCCTTGATGCGGCGGCGAACGCTCCGCGCATGCGCCTCGCGCTCGGCCGGGCCGAGGCGGCCGATCATGTCCACCCCGAAGCACACGATCACGCCGTTGAGCGGCATGCGCGGGCGGTTCCGGCGCAGCAGTTGCAGGAACCGCTCCCACCCGGCCTTGTCGGCCGCGGCGTCCGAATCCTGCGTCGTGTAGCGGCCCGCCGTGTCGATCAGCACGGCTTGGTCGGTCAGCCACCACTCGCAGAAGCGCGTCCCGCCGACGCCCTGAAGCTTCGCGCCCTCGGCGAGCGGGAATTCGAGGCCCGAATTCGCCAGCGCCGTGGTCTTGCCGCTGCCCGGCGGGCCGATCAGCACGTACCAGGGCAGCTCGTAGAGATGCCCCCGCTTGCCGGTGGCCTTGCGCAGATTGGCGAGCGCGGTCTGCAGACGCTCGCGGATCTCCGCCTCTTCCTCCTCGGCGCGCTCGGCGGCGGGGTCGGAGGCGGCCGCGGCCTCGACGAGGGCGGCGTCGCGCTTCCGCCGCCGACGCGCGGCGATCAGCACGAGGATGATGTAGAGCAGGACCGGGATGGCGCAGAGCACCGCGCGCCAGAGCGGCGATTCGAAGGGATAGGCGCTGCCGATCGGGACCAGCGGCGCGAAGATCCAGATCAGCGGCAGGATCAGCAGGACGCCGGCCAGCCCCGCGAGGGCAGCCACGCTGCCGATGGTAGAGAGCAGCGGGCCCATCTCAGTAAGTTCCCCGCATCAGCAGCACCTCGATGCGCCGGTTTTCCTCGCGCCCCTGCGGCGTGGCGTTGGAGGCGATGGGCTCGGCCTCGCCGCGGCCTTCCGCGGAGAAGCGCGTCGGGTTCTGTCCCTCGGCGCGCATGATGATCTCCTTGGCGGCTTCCGCACGCGCCGCGGAGAGGTGGAAGTTGGACGGGAAGCGCGCGGAGCGGATCGGCACGTTGTCGGAGTGGCCGATCACCCGCACGCGGCCGCCCTCCTCCTGAAGCGCCTGGCCGATGCGCTCGAGCAGGTTGACGAAGCGCTCGTCCACCGTGGCCGAGCCGGAGGCGAACATGCCGCGGTTGCGGATGCGCACCATCACCCGCTGCTGGTCGCCGGTAACGGTGACGAGCCCTTGCTGGATCTCGGGCGCGAGGAACTGGCGCAGCTTGTCGAGCGCGCTCGGCCGCGGCGGGGCGACCGTGACCGGCAAGGGCGGCGGCGGCGCGGGGGGCTGCGGCGGCGCGGTGCGCACG
>JADGHI010000719.1 GCA_019689515.1 Acetobacteraceae bacterium
CCACCGCCCCGATCGCCGCCGCGAGCCCCCAGCCGAGCGCCAGCATCCAGCCCACGCGGATGCCGACCAGGCGCGCCGAGACCGGGTTGAACGCCGCCGCGCGCATCGCAAGCCCGAGGCTCGTATGGCGGAAGAATGCCCAGACCAGCGCCAGCACGGCCAGCGTCACCGCGGTCGAGCCGAGCTCGTGGCCGGAGACGAGGCCGCCGAGGAGCGGTGCGCTGGTCTCGAAGGGGCTGGGGAAGGGCTTGACCGTGTAGCCGAAGATCCAGCCGGTGATACTATTGAAGAACAGCATCAGCCCGATGAACACACCGACCACCGCGAGCACCGGCGCGTCGCGCATCGGTCGCATCAGGACCCGCTCGATCGCGACGCCGATGGCGAAGGAGGCGAGGGCGGTGCCGAGCAGCGCCACCCACCACGGCGCACCCGCCTGCACCGCCGCCCAGGCGAGGTAGGTGGAGAAGGTGGCCATCTCCCCTTGCGCGAAGTTCACGTGGTGCGTCGCCTGGTAGATCATCACCAGCGCCAGGGCGACGGAGGCATATATGCCCCCGGTGGCGATCCCGGCGACGAGCTGGTGCGCGAAGCCTTCCATCGCGTCGGCTCCCTCAGTAGCCGAGATAGGCGCGGCGGACCGCCGCGTCGCGCCGCAGCGCCGCGGCCTTGCCCTCCAGCACCACGCGCCCGGTCTCGAGCAGCCAGGCCTGGTCGGCGAGATCGAGGGCGAGCGCCGCGTTCTGCTCGACCAGCAGCACCGCCACCCGGGCCTCGGCGCGCACGCGCGCGAGGATGCGGAAGATCTCCTGCACCATCAGCGGCGCGAGGCCGAAGGAGGGCTCGTCGAGCAGCAGCAGCCGCGGGCGGAGCAGCAGGGCGCGGGCGATGGCGAGCATCTGCTGCTCGCCGCCCGAGAGCGTGCCGGCCTGCTGGCGCCGCCGCTCGCGCAGACGGGGGAAGAGGCCGAAGACGCGCTCGAAATCCTCTGCCACCGCCGCGCGGTCGCGCCGCGTGATGGCGCCGAGGCGAAGATTCTCCTCGACCGTCAGCTCCGCGAAGGTGCCGCGCCCGTCCGGCACATGGGCGATGCCGCGGCGCGCGATCGCCTCGGTCGGCTGCCCGGCGATCCGTTCCCCGGCAAAGCGGATCTCGCCCGCCGTGGCGGGGATCATGCCGCAGACCGCGCGCAGGGTCGTGGTCTTGCCGGCGCCGTTCGCGCCGAGCAGCGCGGTGACGCCGCCCTCCTCGACCACGAGCGAGACGCCGTGCAGCACCGGCGGACCGCCGCCATAGCCGGCGGTGAGGTCGCGGACCTCAAGGAGCGTCGCCATGCGCCGCCACCATCCCCTCGCCGAGATAGGCGCGGATCACCGCGGGCTCGGCGCGCACCTCCTCCGGCGTGCCGTCGGCGATCTTCTCGCCGAAGTCGAGCGCGACCACGCGGTCGGACACGCTCATGACCAGGTTCATGTGGTGCTCGACGAGCAGGATGCTGAGCTCGAACTCCCGCCGGATGCGGAAGAGGAGGCGCGCCAGCCGGTCCACCTCCTCGTGGTTCAGCCCACCCGCCGGCTCGTCGAGCAGCAGGAGCCTCGGCCCCGCGGCCAGAGCGCGGGCGAGCTCGACCCGCTTCTGGACGCCGAAGGGCAGGCGCGCCACCGGCGTCTCCGCCAGCGCCTCGAGGTCGAGCAGGGCCAGCAGGCGGCGTGCGATCTCCTCCGCCGCGGCCTCCTCGCGCTGCACCCCGCCGCCAAGCCGAAGCGCGTTGGCGAGAAAGCCGGAGCGGGCGAGGGGGTGCGTCCCGGCGAGGATGTTCTCGCGCACGGTCAGGCTGCGGAACAGCGCCAAGTGCTGGAAGGTCCGGCCGATGCCGAGCCCGGCTCGGGCGTGGCGCGGGAGGCGGGAGAGCGGGACGCCCTCGAAGCGGATCTCACCCGCGGCCGGGCGGTAGAGCCCGCTGATGCAGTTGAACAGCGTGGTCTTGCCGGAACCGTTGGGGCCGATGAGGCCGCGGATCTCGCCCCGCCCGACCTCGAAGGAGACGCCGGCAAGCGCGACCACGCCGCCAAAGCGCACCACGACGCGCTCGATCTCGAGCAGGAGTGGCGAACGCTGCGCGGCGGCGGGGGCGGCCATCGGC
>JADGHI010000720.1 GCA_019689515.1 Acetobacteraceae bacterium
GTCCTGGCATAGGTGCCGGCGAAGGGGCGCGTTGCAAGAGCCCGATCGGTGGAGGGCGCGAGTCCCGCCGCCGGCGCCTGGATGAGCCCCTGATGGCGCTGCAGCTGGACCCTGCCGGCCGGGCCCGGTTTCCACGGACCGCAGCCTGTCGGCCACGGGCGCCACCCGGCGTCGGATTTCCTCTCTCTCGCCCCTTGTCGGCTTGGCCGCAGTCAGGGTGCGCGGGGCCAGGCGATACACGCCCCGCGTGTTTCCACCGGGAGATCGCGGCCTAGATCACCCCGAGTGCACGCCATCCCGGCAGGCGGGCGGTAAGGCGCTCACGGAAGGCGGCGCGCGCCTCCTCCGTGGCATCGGCGCGCATCAGGCGGTCAACGACCGTCTCGACCTCCAGCGGCGACTCCCCGGCCTCGGCGGCGGATTGCAGCATGACCGCGGCAGCCAGCTCGTCCGCCGGGCACGAATAGGCGCATCCGGCCGCCGGCGCCACGAGGCCGAGCCGTCCGCCGCCGTTCATCGCGTCCATGCCGTAGCGGTTCAGCGCGGCCCGGTTGAAGCGCCGCGCCCGTGCCGCCAGGGGCGAGTCGAAGGCCGGCACGTCGCGCCAAAGCGGCATGGCCCAGCCGCCGCCGACGAGCACGGCGACGATCTCGCCCGCCGTCGCCTTCTCCACGCCGGGCAGGGTCAGCAACTCGCCCAGCGGGCGTGGCCGCTCCGCCAGCGCGTCCAGCACCGGGCCCGCGACATGCGGCGGCAGCGCGGCCTCGCCGACATGCGTGCGGACCATCGGCTTGATCTTGTCGCGCGCCACGGCGAGCGCCAGCCGCAGCTCGTGCAGCCGCGGCACGCCGAAGGTGCGGCGGCGGCCGCGCACGAACACGTCCTGCCGGAACGGCCGGCGGATGCAGAGGTCAATGGCTGTCTCGCGCTCTGGTCCCTGGATCAGGGCCACCGCCTCGCGCTGCTTCTCCGTCAGCAGCAGAGCGGGGAAGTTCTCCTCGATGGCGCAGCTTCCGACGAAGTCGAGCCGCGCCTCGGCGAGGTCACGGTGGACATCGGCCGCCCAGGCGGGTCGCCAGTGCTGCGGCAGGTATTCATGCGCAACATAAGCCGTGCTGTTGCCGATGCCGCCCGTGACCAGGCGCTCGGCCGTCGGGTTGTCCTGCAGGTGCGCCGCCTCGGCGAGGCGGAAGGCCTTCAGCGCTTCGATCCCGGCGGCGGCGCGCTGGTCGCTGGGGCCGAGGCGCTGGCCCGCGGCGGCCCGGATCAGCCGAGCCGTCGCCAGCCCCTGCGACCAGCCCGGCAGGGCGTTGTAGCTGATCATCGCCGCCCCGCCGTTGACGAGGCAGGCGCGCAACACCGCGAGGATGCCGGCGCGCACCGCGTCCGACACCCAGGTCCATACGCCATGCGCGGTGATGACGTCGGCCTGGGGCAGCAGGCGCGCCGCCGCGGCCTCGTCCATCCCGGCGAGGTCGAGCTCGAGGAAGGTGGCGTTCTCGATCCCCGCCTCGGCGGCGAACTCGCGCGCGTCGCCGATATGCGCCGGATGGAAGTCCACGCCGACCACCCGCCAGCCCGGATTGGCCGCCGCCAGCGCACAGGCCGTGAGGCCCCTGCCGCAGCCGAGGTCAATCACGGTCAGCGCCTCGCGGTCCGCCGGCGTCCAGGCCACGTCGCAGACCGCGCAGACGAGGCCGATGACGGTCGGCGACTGCGCCGGGTGGTAGCCGGCGGTGTAGAGGGTGTCGGCGACGTAGCCGCCGAACCAGTGCGGATGACCCACGCGGCACCTCCCCCTCGGGCCGCCCCGGACCGGCCGGGCGCGGCAGTGGCATTGCGGACACCCACCCATCGTCGGCCGGCACCGGCCGGAGGCGGGCGGAAGGCTGATGGCGCAGCCTAGCGCGCGTCGAACATCGGCTCGGTCCCATCCCGCAGGCGCGGTGCCCCGCTGCCGATCCACGAAGTCTGGCCCAGCCGCGCCACCCCGCCGCCGAGTGCGAGCGCCGGGATCTCCTCCTTCGCCAGCACCAGGTTCAGCGCGAAGCCGACATCGAGCCCGACGAACAGCCGCGCCAGGTCCACCAGCCTGCGGTATCGCGGCGTGCCGGGCAGCAGCGATTCGAAGGCGGAGCGGCGC
>JADGHI010000721.1 GCA_019689515.1 Acetobacteraceae bacterium
GGGCGGGAATCCTTCAGGCGTCGGCGGGCCCAGGCGAGGAAGACGAGAACGAGCGACAGGGCAAGCCCGTACCAGGTGATCGCGTAGCCCAGATGCGGGTTCTCCGGTCGCGGCAGGGCGGTGGCGGGGATGGGCAGTTCGCCGCGGGCGCCGGCCTCGCCCCCGGCCAGCGCGACGAGCGCGAAGGGCTCGACCGCGGGCAGGCCGAGCGCGGCGCCGATCGCCTCCGGGTCGAAGGTGAAGAAGCGCCGGCGCGCCGGGTCGTCGGTCGCGGAGAGCCAGGTGCGCGACTGCGCAGGCCGGGCGTAGCCGGTCACCGTCACCTCGCCCTGCGGCCGCATGATCGGCGCGGCCGCGTCCAGCGCGGCGCCGCCGGGATCGAACGGCACCCAACCACGGTCCACGAGCAGCGCCGGACGGCGGCCGCCCTCGCGCTCCAGCGGCGTGAGAAGATGCGCGCCCAGCCGGCCGTCCCTGACCTCGGCGCCGAGCA
Source organism: Acetobacteraceae bacterium (assembly GCA_019689515.1). Lineage (GTDB taxonomy): Bacteria > Pseudomonadota > Alphaproteobacteria > Acetobacterales > Acetobacteraceae > Caldovatus. The sequence continues at coordinate 494 of JADGHI010000721.1, forward strand.
GCGCCTCGCGGTCATGGAGGAAACGCCCGCGGGTGCTGAGCTTGGTGTAAGGCTCCGGCAGCGCGCCGGCGGTGGGGTCGAGCGGGACGGGCGCCGCCGCCTCCGCCGCCGCGAGCCGGGCGAGGAGGTCCGTCTTCCAGGCCAGGCGCTGCACCTGCCAGGTGCCGAGTCCGAGCAGCAGAAGCAGCACCGGCAGCGCGGCGAGCGCGGTCAGGAGCACGCTGCGCCAGGGCGATCCCGGCCGCCCTGGCGGCGGCGTCGAGGTGCCGCTCGCCCCGCTCACACCCCCTCGGCGGAGCGACGGCGGTGGCGCCATTGCAACGCGATGAGCGCCGCCTTGGCGATGCGCATGGTCAGCACGGAGAGCGGCAGCACCACCGCCGGCCACAGCACCGCGTGCAGCCAGAGCGGCGGCTCGTAGCGGAACTCCACGACGAAGGCGGCGATCATGGCGAGCGCGCCGACAACGAAGATCGCCGCCACCGCCGGGCCGTCGCCGGCGTCATGCGCGCGCAGGTCGAGCCCGCAGGCCGCACAGCGCTCGCGCACGGCGAGCAGGCCCCGAAACAGCGCGCCGCGGCCACAGCGCGGGCAGCGGCCGAGCAGCGCCGCCGTCGGAAGCGGCGCGGCCCCGCCGAGGTCCGGCGGGGCCGCAGGAGAGGTCGTGCCGGGCATCGTGCCCTGAGCCGCCGGTCCGATCAGTGCTGCGCGATCTCGCCCGCGCCCCACCAGTAGATGCAGATGAAGAGGAACAGCCAGACCACGTCCACGAAGTGCCAGTACCAGGCGGCCGCCTCGAACCCGAAGTGCCGGCGCGGCGTGAAGTCGCCACGGATGGCGCGCAGCAGGTTCACGAGCAGGAAGCAGGTGCCGACGATGACGTGGAAGCCGTGGAAGCCCGTGGCGAGGAAGAAGGTCGAGGGATAGACCCCGCCATTGTAGAACTTGAACGGTGCCGACGCATACTCGTAGGCCTGGAAACCGGTGAAGAGCAGGCCGAGCATGACCGTCAGCGCCAGGCCGGTGATCAGCCCCTTGCGGTCATTCTCGAGCAGCGCGTGGTGCGCCCAGGTGACCGTGGTGCCCGAGAGCAGCAGGATCAGGGTGTTGAGGAAGGGCAGGTCGAAGGGGTCGAAGGTGTGGACTCCCTGGGGCGGCCAGACCGCGACCTCCGCGCCGGAGACGTGCTGCGGGTAGAGCGCGTAGTGGAAATAGGCCCAGAAGAAGGCGACGAAGAACATCACCTCCGAGGCGATGAACAGCGTCATGCCGTAGCGCATGCCGATGCGCACCACCGGGGTGTGGGCGCCCGGCGTCTTCGCCTCGCGGATCACGTCGCGCCACCACAGCGCCAGGATGGCGAGCGTGGTGATGACGCCCAGGATCAGGAGCCAGGTCTGCCCGTAGTGGCCGAGCAGGATGAAGCCGCTGAGCAGCGCCGCGCCGGAGAAGGCGGCCAGGATCGGCCAGGGCGACGGGTCCACCAGGTGGTAGGGATGCTTGTGCGGCGGCGGCGGCTCGTAATCGTCGGCGCCGGCGATCGCCGGGGCGTGCTGGGCCGGGATGTGGGTGGCGGTGGTCGCGGCGGTGCTGGCCATGGTCTGTCCTGGTCTCAGGCGGCTGGGCGGCGCGGTCGGCGGCGGGCCGGC
>JADGHI010000722.1 GCA_019689515.1 Acetobacteraceae bacterium
GAGGTGGTGGCGGAGGGCGCGGCCGCGCTGCGGCAGAACCGCCCCGTCGCGCCGTTGCGGCCGACCGCGCTGCCCGCCGGGCAGCCGACGCCGGCCGGGCTGGTCTCCGAGGCGGCGCAGTGACGTGAAGGGCGCGGCCTGGCCCCAGCAGGGGCGGCGTCATTCATCGCTTGACCCGAGCAGGCCGAATCCGTGAGAATTCCTCTCATGGGACGCCGCCACGCTCCGCGCTGGATCGCTTGACCCGGGCTCGTGCGGAACGCATCTCACCTCCCATGGTGACCCGCCCCCTCGGAGGCGGTCAGGCGGAGCTTTCCCCGATATGACCGAACCCCTCGCCGGCGCCCCCGCGCGGATGCGGCGCTTGTTCATCCGCACCTGGGGCTGCCAGATGAACGTCTATGACAGCGCCCGCATGGCGGACGTGCTGGCCCCGCTCGGCTACGCGCCGGCGGAGGCGCCCGAGGGTGCCGACATGGTGATCCTCAACACCTGCCACATCCGCGAGAAGGCGGCCGAGAAGGTGTTCTCCGAGCTCGGCCGGCTGCGCGCGCTCAAGCAGCAGCGCGAGGCGGAGGGCGGGCGGATGGTGATCGCCGTCGCCGGCTGCGTCGCCCAGGCGGAGGGCGCGGAGATCACCGCCCGCGCGCCCTGGGTGGACATCGTGCTCGGCCCGCAGACCTACCACCGCCTGCCGGAGATGGTCGCGCGCGCCTCGCGCGCCGCGGGCGCCGTCATCGAGACCGACTTCCCGGTCGAGGACAAGTTCGACCACCTGCCGGAGCAGGCCGCGCCGCAGGGGGTGGCCGCCTTCCTCACCGTGCAGGAGGGCTGCGACAAGTTCTGTTCCTTCTGCGTCGTCCCCTACACGCGCGGCGCCGAGTTCTCCCGCCCCGCCGCCGCGGTGATCGCCGAGGCGAAGCGGCTGGTCGCTCAGGGCGCGCGCGAGATCACGCTGCTCGGGCAGAACGTGAACGCCTACCACGGCGAGGCGCCGGACGGTGCCGGGGAATGGCGCCTCGGACGGCTGCTGCGGGCACTGGCGGAGGAGGTCCCGGGCCTCGCCCGGCTGCGCTATACCACCTCCCACCCGCGCGACATGGACGAGGAGCTGATCGCGGCGCACCGCGACCTGCCGCAGCTCATGCCCTTCCTGCACCTCCCCGTGCAGTCGGGCTCGGACCGGATCCTGCGCGCGATGAACCGCGGCCACGGCGCGGCGGACTACCTCCGCCTGGTTGAGCGTCTGCGCGCGGCGCGGCCCGACCTCGCCCTCTCCTCCGACTTCATCGTCGGCCATCCGGGCGAGACCGAGGCCGACCACCGCGCGACCCTCGACCTCGTCCGCGCCGTGGGCTTCGCCCAGGCCTTCTCCTTCAAGTACTCCCCGCGGCCTGGAACTCCGGCCGCGGCATCGCCAAATCAGGTGCCGGAGGCGGTCAGGGAGGCGCGGCTGGCCGAACTCCAGGCGCTGCTCCGGGAACAGCAGCAGGCCTTCAACCGTTCACGCGTCGGCATGGGCTTCGATGTCCTGTTCACAGGTCCCGGCCGCCATCCGGGTCAGATCGTCGGGCGCTCTCCCTGGCTGCAGCCTGTGCATGTCCGCGGACCGGCCACGCTGATCGGCCACATCGCGCCGGTCACGGTGCTCGCCGCCCATCCCAATTCCCTCTCGGCCGCGCTGCGGGACCAGCGTGAGGCGGCCGTGGAGGCCATTCCCCAGCATCACCTCAACCCGGAGGAAGAGGAGCGCATCAGCGCTTGACCACCATTCCCGCCGCTGTCCCGCTGCGCAATCCTGCGGAAGCCCGGCTGTCGCCGCGCTCCGTCCCCGCTGCCTCCCTCGCGGCCGACTCCCAGCAGCAACGTTCCGTCACCCTCCAGTTCGACGACAACGCGCTGCTGCCGCTGCTCTACGGGGAGCACGACCGCCATCTTGCCCGCATCGAGCAGGCGCTCGGCGTCCGCCTCGCCTCCCGCGGCAACCGGCTGTCCATCGCCGGCAGCCCGGAGCGGACGGAGCTCGCGGAGGCGGCGCTGCTCGCGCTGTGGAAGCGGCTCGAGCGCGGCCAGCCGGTCGGCACGGCCGAGGTGGAGGCCGCGCTGCGCCTCGCTGAGGGCGGTGCCGAACAGGGCGAGCC
>JADGHI010000723.1 GCA_019689515.1 Acetobacteraceae bacterium
GGGCGGCGGGCGGCGGCAACAGGGGCAGTTCGGCGGCGAGCGCTCGGGCCAGCGCCAGCACCGGCTCCGCCGGACCAGCCAGCGTGAGCCGCGCCACCGCGCGTTCCGCGGCGACCGCACGCAGCCGTCCGGTCAGCAGCTCCGCCGCAACGGGCGGCGATGGCGGCGCGCCAGGGGCGGCATCCCTGGCGGCGAGGGCGAAGCGGGCGCGGTGCCCCTCGAAGGCGGCGAGGGGAAGCAGCGGAGCCTTCCGCTCCTCCGAGTCGAAGCCGGCGAGGTCGGGCAGCGTTGCCGCCTCGGCGGGGTCGAGCACCGCGATCCACTCCGGCGGCAGGCCCGGACGCCAGGGAGCGCCCGGGTCCGGCAGGATGCGCCACAGCACGCGCGGGCCGCGGCGGGGCACCTCCAGCGCCAGGCCACGCCGGGCGAGGGCGCCGGAGACGGTGTCCTGCCAGGCCAGCGCGACCGCTGCCGGCGGAGGCCGCCTCTTGCGCGGGGTGTCGGGGCCGCCGGTGGCGGCGGCGCCCGCTGCGGCTGCATCGCGCCAGGCCGCCAGGCGCGTGAGGCCCTCCGCGGCGGTCGGGTCCGTGAAGGCGAGTTCGACCACGATCGGGCCGAGGATGCCGCCGCCTTCGGGTAGGGCGGCGCCGCAGGGCGCGCGCGGCGTGGAAGGGGGCGGCTCCGTCTCCGCCGCGTCGGTCGCGCCGGAGTCGGCCGCCTTCACGATGCCGCGAACTCGGGCAGGTCGCCGGGTACCAGGAAGCGCACCAGGCGCCCGCCGCCTGGCTCGAGAAGCCGCCAGGGCGTGGCGATGACGAATTCCGCCAGCGCGCCGGTCGGATAGGCCTCGGCGAGGCGGCGTGCCGCCGCGGCGACGGCAGGCGCGGGGGCCGCCATCCCGGCGGCGCCGACCAGCGCCAGGGCGAGCTCGTGCAGGCCAGGATTGTGGCCAATCAGCAGCACGCTGCGCGCGGTCTCCGGCACGCGCTGGATGGTGGCGAGCAGGGTCTGCGCCGTCGCCAGGTAGAGCGAGTCCAGCGGCTCGACGATCGGGCTATCGGGCAGCGGGGCGATCGCCTCAAGCGTCTGCAGCGTGCGCCGCGCCGAGGAGACGAGCACCACATCCGGCGCGAGGCCAAGCTCGCGCATGGCGCGCGCCATCGCGGCCGCGCTGCGCCGCCCGCGCGCGTTGAGCGGCCGCGCATGGTCGGACAGCAGGGGATCGTCCCAGGAGGATTTGGCGTGCCGCAGCAGCAGGAGTTGGCGCATGGTGGGTTCGTCTCGGGCATATCCTGGCATGCGGACAGGGGCGTGTCTCGGGGGGCGGCTTCACGACGTGTCCGGACCGCGCTAGCCGGAGGCTGTGGCCGGGCTGACGAGGCGCTCCTGGGAGTGTCTTCTCTGCGTCGGCGATCGCAAGCGAGGGCGGCGCATCGGCGGAATGGAAGACGAAGGGGAAGGAGCCTGCCCGGCCGGCATTCGCCGCGTGGTGTCGCGCAGGGCCGCGGCCGTCATAGGCCCGCCGCTGCTGGCCGTGCTCGGGATCGCCCGGCCCGGCGTCCCTGCTGCGCGGGAGGCGCTTGGCGGCCCCGTGCGCTTCCGCATCATGCGCGCAGGCAGCGCGATCGGCACCCACACCGTCACGCTTGAGACGGCGCCCGGCGGGGACGGCCGCGTGGCGCGCAGCGTGGTGGATGTGGCGGTGCGCATCGCTGGCATCCTGGTCTATCGCTACCGGCACCGCTTCGCGGAGACCTGGTCGGCGGAGGGCCGGCTGCTCGCGGTGACGTCCTTCCTCGACCGCAACGGGAGCACCGCGACGCTGGAGGGGCGAGCGGAGGCGGACGGCTTCGCGCTGAACGGGCCGGACGGGGCGGCGCGCCTGCCGGCGGAAGCGGCCCCGCTCACCTGGTGGAATCCCGCGATCTTCCGCCGTCCGCTGCTGTTCGATCCGCGCACCGGCCGCGCGCTGCGCCTGCGTGTCGAGCGGCGCGATCGGCCGGGTGGCGGCTTCGTCATCGAGGTCAGCGGCGACAGCGATGGCATCGCGACCTACGACGCCGCGGGTCGCTGGGTGGCGCATGCGCTGACGGGCGACGACGGCAGCACGGTGACCTACGAGCGCATCGGCTGAGGGGC
>JADGHI010000724.1 GCA_019689515.1 Acetobacteraceae bacterium
CAGCCGGGCGGCTCCGACGATCGCCGCCTTGGGCCAGTCAGCCGGGGTTGCCGCCGCCTCCTCCGCCGCCTCGATGCCGGCGGCGACGCGGATGCCGGTCCCGGCAAGCGCATCCCGCAGATCAGCGTAGCCCGCCGGGTCGGCGAGCACGGCCTGACGGGCGCCGAGCCGGCGCGCCTGGGCGGCGAGCGCGGCGGCGTCCCGCCCCGCGACCAGCGCCTCCACGATGAAGGTGCCGGGCGGCGCGGCCTCGAGCAGCGCGGCGGTGCTGCGCCCGACCGATCCGGTGCTGCCAAGCAGGGTGACGCGGCGCGGCGCGGTCTGGTGCCGGGCGGGCGAGGAAACGATGTCCGGGGCGGCCGCGACGTTCATCGCCAGAGCGGGGTCCCTTGGCCGAGCGCCGCAGCCATCAGCGCCGCCACCGGCGCCGCCGCCAGCACCCCGTCCAGCCGGTCCAGCAGCCCACCATGGCCCGGAATCAGCCGCGACGTGTCCTTCACATCGAAGCGGCGCTTGATCCAGCTTTCGAGAAGATCGCCCGCCTGCGCCATCACGCCGAGCAACGCCGCCACCGCCATGCTGCGCCACACCTCTCCTCCTGGCGCCAGGGCCGCAGCGGCGCCGGTTCCGACCAGCACCGCAGCGACCAAGCCGCCCGCCGCACCCGACCAGGTCTTGTTCGGGGAGACGGCCGGCGCGAGCTTCGGACCACCCAACGCCCGGCCGACCGCGTAGGCGCCGATGTCGCTGGCCCAGACCACGAGGAAAAGAAATAGCACATTCGCCCGCCCGGCGTCGTTGTCCGCGCGCAACACGATCAGAGCAAGGCCGGCGATGCCGATATACAACACCCCGGCGGCAAGCGTGCCGGCCGGCAGGGCGACGCCATTGCGCCGCGGCAGCCGCGCTGCGCGGAGCCAGGTGAGGCCGAAGCCCACGAACAGCAGTGCAAGGCCGCCGAGGGGCGAGCCCGCGACCGCCAGCGCCCCGGCCGCCAGCACCGCCACGGGGACGGCGATGCCCGGCGGCGCCCGGGTGCTGAGGCCGCACAGATGCACCCACTCCCAGGCGAGCACCGCCGCCGCAGCGGCGACCAGCGCGGTCCAGGGCGCCGCGCCGAGCCAGATGCAGGCGAGCGCCGCCGGCCCGAGAACGAGCGCGGACAGCACGCGCTTGCGCAGATCGCTCCAGCGGCGGCTGGAGGTTTCCCCGGACGACGCGGGGGACCGTTGCCCTCCCCCACCGGCAGCGGCGAGGCCCATCTCAGCCCGCCAGTGCCGCTGGCGGCGCTGCCACCGCGGCGGCGGCTTCCGACGACCCAGCCTGCTCCGGAGGCGCGGAGGCGACGGGTGGCGACGGAGCGGCAGCGGCGGCTCCGGTCGCCGGCGCGGCATTGCAGCGCACGCCGTAGCGCCGCTCGCGGCGGCGGAACTCCGCCACCGCGCGGGCGAGGTCGGCGGCGCCGAAATCCGGCCAGAGCACATCGGTGAAGACGAACTCGGCATAGGCGGCCTGCCAGAGCAGGAAATTCGACAGCCGCTGCTCGCCTGAGGTGCGGATGATGAGGTCGGGATCGGGCATCCCGGCGGTGTGCAGGAAGCCCGCGAAGGCGGTCTCGTCCAGCGCCTCCGGATCGAGCGCGCCGGCCTTCGCCGCACGCGCGACGGCCTGCGCGGCGGCGAGGATCTCCGCCCGCCCCCCGTAGGAGAGGGCGACGGTGAGGTTAAGCCGTGTGCCGTGGGCCGTCGCGGCCTCCGCGGCCTCGATCGCGCGGGCGAGGTCGGGGCCGAAGCGGCTGTGCTCGCCGATCACCCGCAACCGGACGCCCTCCTTCACAAGGGTCGCGACCTCGCTGCGCAGGTAGAGACGGAGGAGGCCGGTGAGCGCGCTCACCTCCTCCGCGGGCCGGCGCCAATTCTCCGAGGAGAAGGCGAAGAGGGTGAGCCAGCCTATGCCCATCCGCCCGGCCGCCTCGATGGTCCGGCGCGCCGCCTCCGCCCCGGCCTTGTGGCCAAGCGAGACCGGCAGGCCGCGCGCCTCCGCCCAGCGGCGGTTGCCGTCCATGATGATCGCGACATGGGCGGGCGGCGGGGGCGCGGCACCGGGCGCAGCCGGCGAGGCCTGACGCGGCCCGGGA
>JADGHI010000725.1 GCA_019689515.1 Acetobacteraceae bacterium
CGCCCCGGCCGCGTCGTCCGCGCTGTTCCACGAGCGGGTGCTGACGGTCCATCACTGGACCGACTCGCTGTTCACCTTCACCTGCACGCGCAATCCCGCCTTCCGCTTCCAGGCCGGCCAGTTCGCCATGATCGGGCTGATGGTCGAGGGCAAGCCGCTGCTGCGCGCCTACTCGATGGTCAGCGCGCCCTACGAGGAGCAGCTCGAATTCCTCTCGATCAAGGTGCCGGACGGGCCGCTGACCTCGCGCCTGCAGCACATCCGGCCGGGCGACGAGGTGCTGGTCGGGCGCAAGGCCACGGGCACGCTGATCGTGGACAATCTTCTGCCCGGCCGGACGCTCTGGCTGCTCGGCACCGGCACCGGCCTTGCCCCCTTCATGAGCCTGGTGAAGGAGCCGGAGGTCTATGACCGCTTCGAGCGGGTGGTGCTGACCCACACCGTGCGCGAGGTGGCGGAACTCGCCTATCACGACTACCTCACGCGCGAGCTGCCGCAGCACGAATTCCTCGGCGAGGCCGTGCGCGAGAAGCTGGTCTACTACCCTTCCGTGACGCGCGAGGCCTTCCGCACCCAGGGGCGCATCACCGACCTGATCCGCTCGGGCAAGCTGTTCGCCGATCTCAGCCTGCCGCCCTTCAGCCTGGAGGACGACCGGGTGATGCTCTGCGGCAGCCCGGCGCTGCTCGCCGATGCCCGCAGCCTGCTGGAGCCGCAGGGCTTCGTGGAGGGCTCAGGCAATGCCCCGGGTCACTACGTGATCGAGCGCGCCTTCGTCGAAAAGTAGGCAGCAGGCCGTCGCCGGACAGGCGCGGTTCAGGGGCGGGTGCCGGCCGGAATTCGCTGGCGGCTTGACCGGCGCGACGGTTGTGTTGTGTTTTTCTTGATCGTCGATCAGGCGATTCACGTCGCGATGATCCGACGCGTCGGCGCGTAGGCGCCGGCGTGTCCAAATGCCGTGGGAGAAGGGGAAATGGCCAAGAATGGGGCGCGCGCCGCCGGGCGCCGCGGGGTGCTGAAGGCCGCCGCTGTGGGTGCCGTCGGCGCGGCGGTGCTGGCGAAGCCGAATGTGAGCCGTGCCCAGACGGTGACGCTGCGCTTCCAGTCCACCTGGCCGCAGCGCGACATCTTCCACGAATTCGCCCAGGACTATGTCGAGCGCGTGAACCGCCTGGCCGGCGGCCGGATGCGGCTGGAGCTGCTGGCGGCGGGCGCAGTGGTCGGCGCCTTCCAGCTCATCGACGCCGTCTCGAGCGGCACCCTCGACGGCGGGCATGGCGTTTCCGCCTACTGGTTCGGCAAGAACAAGGCGTTCAGCCTGTTCGGCACCCAGCCGCCCTGGATCGCCGACGCCAACCAGGTGCTCGGCTGGTTCTACTACGGCGGTGGCGAGGCGCTGTACAAGGAGCTGGTCAACGACGTGCTGCGGCTCAACGTCGTCGGCTTCCTGACCGGGCCAATGCCGACGCAGCCGCTCGGCTGGTTCAAGAACCCGATCGAGCGCGCCGAGCAGTTCCGTGGCCTGAAGTACCGCACCGTGGGCCTCGCCACCGACCTCTTCGCCGAGCTTGGCGCGGCCGTGGTGTCGGTGCCGGGCGGTGAGATCGTGCCGGCCCTCGAACGCGGCGTGATCGATGGCGCGGAGTTCAACAACCCGTCCTCCGACCGCGTCCTCGGCTTCCCGGACGTGGCCAAGACCTACATGCTGCAAAGCTTCCACCAGCGCGCCGAGGTGTTCGAGATCCTGTTCAACAAGACGAAGTTCGAGAGCCTGCCGCAGGAGCTCCAGGCGGTGCTGCGCCACTCGGCCGAGGCGGCCTCGGCCGACATGTCCTGGAAGCTACAGGATCGCTACTCGAAGGACCTGCTCGAGATGGCGCAGCGCCAGGGCGTGCAGGTGCGCACCACGCCACGGGCGGTGCTGGAAGCGCAGCTCCGGGCCTGGGACCGCGTGGTGCAGCGGCTGGAGTCCGATACCTCGTCTCCCACGGCCGGCCCGCTGTTCAAGAAGATCGCCGACAGCCAGCGCGAGTGGGGCCGCCGGGTCGGCAGCTTCTTCCTGCGCTACGAGGCGAGCCAGGTGCTCGCCTTCAACCACTACTTCGCCCGCCAGGGCTGAGGCGGCCGCCGCGCTGC
>JADGHI010000726.1 GCA_019689515.1 Acetobacteraceae bacterium
GACCATGGCGGTCGGCCTGATCGTCCATGCCGACCAGGCGGAGGCGATCCTGCAGGAGGGCCGCGCCGACCTCGTCGCCGTGGGGCGGGAGCTGCTCTACAACCCGAACTGGCCGATGGACGCGGCGCGCAAGCTCGGCGTGGAGGGCGCGTTCGATACGGTGCCGCCGCCGCAGGCCTACTGGCTCGCCAAGCGCGCGAGTTCGGTCAAGGACGTCGTGCCCTCGACCTACGGCGCCGGCATCCGCGCGGTGGTGCCGGGCGTCTGATTCTTCCGCTGACGGCCGGAGCGTCGGAGCGGGCGGTACCGCGCCGACGCCTGCGCGGCGGAGTGACCGACGGGCTGGCCGGCCAGTCGCACGGCTCCGATGCGTACTGGCGGCGGGGACTGCCCTGCGGCATTTCCTCCCAGGCGCTTCGGGGCGTTGCGCCGGAACGCTTGTGACCCCGCCGGAACGGTGCGGCATCCTCTCGAACGGCGCCATTTGGCTGGAAGTGCCCCGGACCCATTGCCATGCGGCGCCGGGGGCGGGAGATCATGCCCCGTGGGGCAATCCCCGCCACCACAGAGCGTTCCAGGTGATGGAAGAGGGCGAGAGCGCAGGCATGATCCTCCCGGTCCACGTCATCGGCGCAGGCCTCGCCGGCAGCGAGGCCGTGTGGCAGATCGCCTCCGCCGGCGTGCCGGTGGTGCTGCACGAGATGCGGCCCGTGCGGGCGACCGAGGCCCACCGCACGCCCGGCTTCGCCGAGCTCGTCTGCTCCAACTCCTTCCGCGCCGACGATCCGTTGCACAGCGCTGTCGGCTTGCTGCACGAGGAGATGCGCCGCGCCGGGTCGCTGATCCTCTCCGCCGGCGATGCGCACCGGCTGCCGGCGGGCGGCGCCCTCGCCGTGGACCGCGATGGATTCTCGGCCGAGGTCACGCGGCGGCTGGAGGAGCACCCGCTCGTCACCGTGCGGCGCGAGGAGGTGCCGCGTCTGCCCCCGCCCGACTGGGGGAGCGTGATCGTCGCCACCGGCCCGCTCACCGCGCCCGCACTCGCCGAGGATATCCGCCGCCTGACGGGCGAGGACTCGCTCGCCTTCTTCGACGCCATCGCGCCGATCGTGCACCGCGACAGCATCAACATGGACGTGGCCTGGATGCAGTCGCGCTACGACAAGGGCGACGGCGCCGACTACATCAACTGCCCGCTCGACCGCGAGCAGTACGAGGCGTTCATCGCCGCGCTCCTTTCCGCCGAGAAGACCGCGTTCCGCGAATGGGAGACGGACACGCCCTATTTCGAGGGCTGCCTGCCGATCGAGGTGATGGCCGAGCGGGGACCGGACACGCTGCGCTGGGGCCCGATGAAGCCCGTGGGCCTGCGCGACCCGCGCACCGGGCGGCGTCCCTATGCCGTGGTGCAGCTTAGGCAGGACAACGCGCTCGGCACGCTGTGGAACATGGTCGGCTTCCAGACCAAGCTGAAGCACGCCGAGCAGGTCCGGGTCTTCCGCATGATCCCGGGGCTCGAGCGGGCGGAGTTCGCGCGGCTTGGCGGGCTGCACCGCAACACCTTCCTCAACAGCCCGCGGTTGCTCGATCCCCTGCTGCGCCTGAAAGCCGCCCCGCACATCCGCTTCGCCGGCCAGGTCACCGGGGTGGAAGGCTATGTCGAATCGGCTGCGATCGGCCTGCTCGCCGGCCGCTTCGCCGCCGCCGAGGCAAAGGGCGAGGCACCGCCGAGTCCGCCGCCGCCCGAGACGGCGCTCGGAGCGCTGCTCGCGCACATCACGGGCGGCGCGGAGGCTGAGACCTTCCAGCCCATGAACGTGAATTTCGGCCTGTTCCCGCCGCTGCCCGGCGCAGCGAAGGGCCGCGAGCGCAAGCGGGCCTATTGCGAGCGCGCGCTCCGGGCCGTGGATGCCTGGCTCGGGCGGCCACACAGTCTGCCCGTCCCGCGCGAGGCGGCGTAGCAGGGGCCACGGATCTCAGTGAGACCCCTCCGGCGCGGCTTGAACGACCGCGCCGCGCGGGGAAGGACGAGGTTGTCTCGGTCAGCGCGGCGGTGGCTCTTCCCGGGCGAATCCGCAGCGCCCGCGCGCGATGCCACGGACAGCCATTCCAACGCCTGGGGAGCAAGGTGGCG
>JADGHI010000727.1 GCA_019689515.1 Acetobacteraceae bacterium
GGTCGGCGGCGAGGAGTTCGCGCGCCGCGGCCTCCTGCAGCCGGCGCAGCGCGAGCAGCGCAGCGAGGCGCGTCCCGGCCGGCGCCGGCGCGGCGTCAATGCCCTCCGCCGCGGCCTCGAGGCCGAAGGCGGCATCGGCGAGCCAGGCGGCGCGGGCGGCGCGCGCCGGCGAGGCCTCGGTGGTCAGCCGGCCGAGCGCGGCGCAGCCGAGGCGGTTGGCGATCGCGTTGGCGAGGATGGTGGCGATCAGCTCGCGCCGCAGCCGGTGGCGCAGGGCGAAGCGGGCGAAGGTCTCGTCGCGCAGCGGGGCGGGGAAATAGGCGAGCAGCAGGGGCTCCAGCGCCGGGTCGTCGGGCAGGGCGCTCCCTGCGATGGCGTCGGTGAGCCAGAGCTTGGCGAAGGGGAGCAGCGCGGCGATCTCCGGCCGCGTCAGCGCCTGGCCCGCGGCGATCCGCGCGGTCAGCGCCGCCGCGTCCGGCAGTCCCGTGACCGCGCGGTCGAGCAGCCCTTCGGCCTCGAGCCGCGCGATCAGTGCCGCCTGGGCGGGCAGGTCCTCGGCGCCCGGCAGGGCCTCCAGGCTGATGGCGAGCGACTGCTGGTTGTTGTCGCGCAGCACCAGCGCGGCGACCTCGTCGGTCATCGCGGCGAGCAGCTCGTCGCGCTGGCGCAGCGTGATCACGCCCTCCGCCATCGCGTCGGCGAGCAGGATCTTGATGTTGACCTCGTGGTCGGAGGTCGAGACGCCGGCGGAGTTGTCGAGCGAGTCGGTATTGATCCGCCCGCCCTGCCCGCCGGCGCCGAGGCGCGCGTATTCGATCCGTCCGGCCTGGGTGACGCCGAGATTGGCGCCCTCGCCGACGATGCGGGCGCGGATGTCGCGGCCGTCCACGCGCACGGCGTCGTTGGCTCGGTCGCCGACCGCGGCGTTGCTCTCCGTGCTCGCCTTCACATAGGTGCCGATGCCGCCGAAGTAGAGCAGGTCCACCGGCGCCTTGAGGATCGCGCGGATCACGGCGGCGGGCTCGGGCTTCTCCTCCTCGATGCCGAGCAGGGCGCGGGCCTGCGGCGAGAGGGGCACCGTCTTGGCGCTGCGCGGATAGACGCCGCCGCCCAGGGAGAGCTTCGCCGGGTCGTAGTCGGCCCAGGAGGAGCGCGGCAGCTCGAAGAGCCGGGCGCGCTCCTGGTAGGAGACCTCCGGGTCGGGGTCGGGGTCGATGAAGATGTGGCGATGGTCGAACGCGGCGAGCAGGCGCGTCTGGCGGCTGATGAGGAGGCCGTTGCCGAACACGTCGCCGCTCATGTCGCCGACGCCGACGCAGGTGAAGGGCGCGTCGTGCACGCTGCGGCCGAGCGTCTCCTGGAAGTGGCGGTCGATCATCGTCCAGGCGCCGCGGGCGGTGATGCCCATGCCCTTGTGGCTGTAGCCGGCGGAGCCTCCGGAGGCGAAGGCGTCGCCGAGCCAGAAGCCGTATTCGGCCGAGATCGCGTTGGCGATGTCGGAGAACCCCGCGGTGCCCTTGTCGGCGGCCGCGACGATGTAGGGGTCGTCCCCGTCGCGCCGCACGATGCCCTCCGGCGTAACGATCCGGTCGCCGACGAAGTTGTCGGTGAGGTCGAGCATGGCGCGGATCAGCGTGCGGTAGGCGGCGACCCCCTCGGCCTGGAACGCCTCGCGGTCCGAGGCGGGGGGCGGGTGCTTGAGGACGAAGCCGCCCTTCGCCCCGGTCGGCACGATGACGACGTTCTTGAGGACCTGCGTCTTGAGCAGGCCGAGGATCTCGGTGCGGAAGTCCTCGCGCCGGTCGGACCAGCGGATGCCGCCGCGCGCGACCGGGCCGGCGCGCAGGTGGCACCCCTCCATGCGCGGCGAGATGACGAAGATCTCGCGCCAGGGGCGGGGCGCAGGCATGGCGCCGGCGCTGGTGCTGTCGATCTTCAGGGCGAGGTAGTCCTTGCCCTGGTAGAAGTTGGTGCGCAGCACGGCGCGCAGCAGCGTCATCAGGCGCGAGAGGATGCGGTCCTCGTCCGGGTTCTCGATGCCGGCGAGCAGCGCGCTCCAGGCCTCCTCCAGCGCTGTCTCCCGTGCGGGGTCGCGCGGGCGGGCGGGGTCGAAGCGGGCGTGGAACAGGTC
>JADGHI010000728.1 GCA_019689515.1 Acetobacteraceae bacterium
GGCGTGGCTGGGGGGCTGGTATTTGTTTATAACACACAGCCCCGGGGGCCCGCGGCGCCGCGGGCGGCGCGTTCCGGCTGGCTGCTCTGGGTGATCTTCGGCCTGATCGTCGTTTGGGTGCTGCGCGGCTGGTGGTGACCTCCGGAGGGGGATCAGGCCAGGCGGGGGCGGCGGCCGGATCGGCCGGCTGGGCGATTGGCGTGGCAGGATCTCACCCCAGGCGACATTGGCAGTCATCCTGCGCCCCGCTTACATGCGAGATGTTCCAAAACGGGGACACGGAGACGCCTGAATGACTGCCATCAGCAAGCGCGCCCTGCTGGGCACCGGCCTCGCTGCGCTGGCTACCCCTGCGCTCGCACAGAGCAACTACCCCAGCCGTCCGATCACCATGGTGGTTCCCTTTGCCGCCGGCGGCCCGACCGACACCGTGGCGCGCCTGGTGGCGGAGGCGATGGGCCGCGAGCTCGGCCAGAGCGTGGTGGTGGAGAATGTCGGCGGGGCCGGCGGCACGCTCGGCGCCGCGCGCGTCGCGCAGGCGCGGCCGGACGGCTACACCCTGCTGCTGCACCATATCGGCATGGCGACGATCCCCACCCTCTACCGGCGCCTGCCCTACGACGCGGTCAACGGCTTCGAGACCATCGGCCTGATCACCGCGGTGCCGATGACGCTGGTCGCCAAGAAGAACTTCCCCGCCAATACGCTGCAGGAGGCGATCGCGCTGATCCGCCGTGAGCGCGAGAACCTGAACTACGCCAATGCCGGCATCGGCGCCGCCTCGCACCTCTGTGGCCTGCTGCTGATGAGCCAGGTGGACGCGGCGATGACGACCGTGCCCTTCCGCGGCACGGGTCCGGCGATGCAGGAGCTGCTCGCCGGCCGCGTGGACCTGATGTGCGACCAGACCACCAACACGACCGAGCAGATCCGCGCCGGGGAGATCAAGGTCTTCGCCGTCACCACGCCCGAGCGCGTGCCGGCGCTGCCGAACGTCCCGACCGCCGCCGAGGCCGGGCTGCCGGGCCTCGAGGTGACGATCTGGCACGGACTCTACGCGCCGAAGGGCACGCCGCGGCCGGTGATCGACCGCGTCGGGCAGGCGCTCCGGGCGGCGCTCAAGGACCCCAAGGTGGTGCAGCGCTTCGCCGATCTCGGGACTACCCCGGTGCCGGAGGCGCAGGCGACGCCGGAGTTCCATCGCCAATTCTGGCAGGCCGAGATCGCGCGCTGGCGCCCGCTGATCCAGGCCGCCGGGCAGTACGCGGACTGAGGCGACGGAGCGGGGGCGGCGGCGCTATCGCGTGGTGCCGCCGTCGCCGCCGGCGGCCGGCGCGGTCTCGGTGAGGCCAGCTCGCAGCCGGCGGATCTCCGCCGCTAGCACGGCGGGCTGCACGGCCCGCGGCCAGCGGGCCGGCACCTCCACCGCCTCCGCAAGACGGCGCTTGTAGTCCGCGCGCGGGATCTCGATCGCACCGAACTGCGCGAGGTGCGCGGTCAGGAACTGCGTATCGAGCAGCGTGTAGCCGCCGAGGCGAAGCAGCGCGACGAGGTGCACTAGCCCGACCTTGGAGGCGTCGCGCTCGCGGCTGAACATGCTCTCCCCGAAGAAGGCGCCGCCCAGCGACACGCCGTAGAGGCCGCCGACGAGCCGCCCGTCCGGCGCCCAGACCTCGATGGAATGGGCGTAGCCCTGGCGGTGCAGCGCGCCGAACAGGCGCTCGATCTCCGGGTTGATCCAGGTGTCCTCGCGTCCGGGCGCGCGCTCCGCGCAGCCCGCGATCACGCTGGCGAAATCGACATCCGCGGTGACCCGGAAGCGGCCGGAGAGCACGGTACGGGCGAGCCGCCGCGGCAGGTGGAATCCGGCGTCGAGCGGCAGGACGCCTCGCAGTTCGGGGTCGAGCCAGTAGAGCCGGTCGCCCCACCGGCTCTCCGCCATGGGGAAGAGGCCCGCGCGGTAGGCCCGCAGCATCAGTTCGGGCGTGATCTCGAAGGAGCGGCGGCTCATGGCGCGGCGGGTGCGGCGATGGCGGATTCGGGCCGCCAATATGGGGCAGGACGGGGCGGCGCGAAAATGCTGCCCTCGCGATGCCGTTGACGCCGCGGTGCCGCGGCGGCGGGCGGGGCC
>JADGHI010000729.1 GCA_019689515.1 Acetobacteraceae bacterium
CATGACGGCGCTGGGTGGGGACGAAGTGTAGGCGAGGCTCTCCCGCCGCCGCGGCCCCACGGGCGGCTTCCTCGGCGGCGCGGCTCCTCAGCCGCAGCAGGCCGCGGGCCAGGATGTCGCAGACCTCACGCAGGTGGGGCGGGAGGTGCGGGTTGGTCGGGCGCGGGATGCGATCGGGCACCCCCTCCCATTACGCACGCCGCCGCCGACCCGTATCATCGCGATGCCGGATCGGATTCGACTCGGGCATCGATCCTGGATAGAACACATAAGGAACGATTCGCGGGGACCCGGGATGAGGGACGACTACCAGCGCTTCGCCAACCTCCGCTTCCTGCGCACCGTCGACCCGGACCTGCTCAAGCGCTTCTTCGAGCGGCATGCGATCGCCGCCGGCGCCCTGGACCTCGGCCTCCTGGTCTCCGACCCGGACAAGGGCCGCGAGGCCGTCTCCACCTACCTCCTGCGGACCCCGAAGGACCAGTGCCCGGAGAGCCTGACCGCGGACCTCCACCGCATCGAGCGACTCGGCAAGCCGGTGGGCCAGGAGGCCCTGCTGCAGGAGGCCAGGCGACGCGGCGTCGAATTGGTGCCGCCGGAGGCCATCTCGAAGACGAGCGCGCGCAACCTCGCCCTCCGCGCCTTCATCAACCACCCGGAGGTGTTCGAGGACGCCGAGAACGGCTTGGCGTTCCTGCAGCCGCCCTCGGTGATGGAGTTCGTGGCGCCGGAGGAGGGCATCCCCGCGGACCTGGGCGAGGACCGCCTGCGGGCCCTCGAGGCGCGCGCCAGGGCGATCTTCCAGGCGGACCTGCGGGGTGAGTTTTGCGAGGCAATCACCTACCACGACGGCGACGAGGTGCACGTCTCCATCCGGCACGGCGCGGCGCTCACCATCACCGAGGTCCTGGAGGGCAGCCGGAAGCGCATCCGCAGCTTCCGTGAGATCGACAACGCGGTCCTGGCCTACTCCGCCATCGACGGGCGGCTGAAGGTTTGGGGCTGCAGCAAGAGCAGCCGCACCGCCCTGGCCAAGGCGTTCGCGGAGGTGGCGCTCGACCGTCCGGGGCTGTTCAGCGCGGCGTCGTCGCGGCACCTCTACACCTTGAGCGCGGTGGAGCGGGCCGGCGCCGCGTTCCAGTTCCGGCACGGGCACGACCCCGGCATCGCGCGGGTCCAGATCTACGAGGCGCAGGCGAACAGGGTGGTCGTCGCCAGGAGCGGCCGCGAGAAGGTCGTCCGCTCGCTGATCGCGCGCGAGAGCGACGGCAACGCCCTGCAGGCGCTGCACGAGAGCCGCCCGGAGATCGCCTACCAGTCCGGCGGCTGGCGCCTCGCCCATCTGGTGGTCAAGATCACCCTGGTGGCGGAGGGGTCGCGGCCGCCGGTCATCACGGTCAAGATCAAGCCCCACGAGACCCTGAGCTTCCCGCGGCAGCGGCACCAGCGGCGCGTCATGAAGCTGCTCGCCATGAACGAGATGCTGTGTGAGCGAGAGCCTTCCCGTCCTGCTCTTGCGGCAGAGTGAGGGGGGCGAGCCCGCTTACCTGCTGGGCGCCCCCGAGCTGTCGCCGGAAGGCGTCCTGGCGTTCGAGCGGCTGCTCGAACTCGGCGTCGTCGTGCACGATCGCAGGCTGGAGGCCTGGGACCCGTGCCCCGACTGCAGCTGCGGCGCCGAGGAGCGGCGGATCCGCTGGAAGGACGGCGCGCCCTACGCGGCCTGTCCCGTCTCCTGCGCCGGCGACGAGCGCCTCGACCCGGGCGAGCTGCAGATCTACCGCATCTCGGTGGCCAGCCTCGCCGGCCAGATGGCCAGCGCCGCGGGCATCCAGGGGCCCACGGAGCAACTCCAGCCTGACCTGTTCTGTGTCGGGACCCTGCCGGGCGGTCGCCTCCTCCTGCTCGCGACGACGGCTGCGGTGGTCCACCGGCCCGGTACCCTCGACCAGATCCGTTCGCTTGCACGGGGCCAGCGCGTCAGCCTGGTCGCGCCCGCCCCCGCCCCCGCGGAACGTGCCCGGCTGGAGGAGCGCGGCGTCGACGTCGTGCCGCCGGCCGAAGCGTTCCTCCCGAGCGAGCCGCGGCGGCCGGTCCTGGTGAACCTCGACGCGCTG
>JADGHI010000730.1 GCA_019689515.1 Acetobacteraceae bacterium
GCCCACCGATCGCCGCCCCGCCGAGCGCGCCGATGCCGGCGCCACCCAGCGCCCGCTGGCCGGGATCGTAGGGATTGGTGCAGCCAGCGGCGCCGGCCAGGGCAATACCGGCCAACAACAGGGCGGTCGTCTTACGGATCATGAAAAATGCTTCTCCCCGAATCGGATCGGCGGCGGAAGCGCGCCGAACGAGAGAAGCTTAACACAGCCTCGCCCTATGCGGGAGCGAGTCATCCCGTATTTATGCAACTATTGCGAGCACAAACTGGCGAGAGCGATATTCCATTCTGCGCAGGGCGCGCTCGAACGCCTGGCGCGAGGTCGTAAGGCAACGCCCCTCTTCGCCCTCGGCCAGGCGCCGCACGGCGGGGCATGAGGGCGGCGGGCCGGACCGTGGCAGGCGCACGGTGGTCGGCCGCGCCGCAGGGTGCCTTCCCGCTCACCCCGCAGCGCGACGCGACGCGGCGGATGGATCAGGTGTTCATCGCGTCGAAGAATTCCTGGTTGGTCTTGCTGTACTTCAGCTTGTCCAGCAGGAACTCCATCGCGTCGTTCGTGCCCATCGGGTTCAGGATCCGGCGCAGCACCCACATCTTCGACAGCGTGGCGCGGTCCACCAGCAGCTCCTCCTTGCGGGTGCCGCTCTTGGTGATGTCGATCGCCGGGAAGATGCGCTTGTCCGACAGCTTGCGGTCGAGGACGATCTCGCAGTTGCCGGTGCCCTTGAACTCCTCGAAGATCACCTCGTCCATGCGGCTGCCGGTGTCGATCAGCGCGGTCGCGATGATCGTCAGCGACCCGCCCTCCTCGATGTTGCGCGCGGCGCCGAAGAAGCGCTTCGGGCGCTGCAGCGCGTTGGCGTCCACGCCGCCCGTCAGCACCTTGCCCGAGGAGGGCACGACCGAGTTGTAGGCGCGGCCGAGGCGGGTGATCGAGTCGAGCAGGATCACCACGTCGCGCTTGTGCTCGACCAGGCGCTTGGCCTTCTCGAGCACCATCTCCGTCACCTGCACGTGGCGCGTCGCCGGCTCGTCGAAGGTGGAGGCGATGACCTCGCCGCGCACGGTGCGCGCCATGTCCGTCACCTCCTCCGGCCGCTCGTCGATGAGCAGCACGATGAGGAAGACGTCGGGGTGGTTCGCCGTGATGGACTTGGCGATGTTCTGCAGCATCACCGTCTTGCCGGTGCGCGGCGGCGCGACGATCAGCGCGCGCTGGCCCATGCCGATCGGCGCGATCAGGTCGATGACGCGCGGCGTGTAGTCCTTCTGCGGGCCCTTCGCGACGCTCTCGAAGGTTGGATGCTCCATCTTCAGCCGACGCGTCGGGTAGAGCGGCGTCAGGTTGTCGAAGGTGATGCGGTGGCGCAGCGCCTCCGGCGGCTCGAAATTCACCGCCGTCACCTTGAGGAGGGCGAAGTAGCGCTCGCCGTCCTTCGGCGCGCGGATCTGGCCCTCCACCGTGTCCCCTGTGCGCAGCCCGAAGCGGCGCACCTGCGCGGGCGAGACGTAGATGTCGTCCGGCCCGGGCAGGTAGTTCGCCTGCGGCGAGCGCAGGAAGCCGAACCCGTCGGGCAGGATCTCCAGCGTGCCGTCGCCGTGGATCGCCTGGTCGTTCTCGGCGAGCTGCTTGAGAATCGCGAACATCATGTCCTGCTTGCGCAGGCTGGACGCGTTCTCGATCTGCAGGTCTTCGGCGAAGGAGAGGAGGTCGGAGGGGCTCTTGGCCTTGAGTTCTGAGAGGTGCATGGCTCGGACGCGTCCGGTCGTAGAAGGGCTGGATCGGGACCCTGGATGCGACCGGCCGGCCCGCGCGCGCCCCGGGAGTGATCGGGAAGAGCGCGTCCGGCTCCCGTCGTCCCACCGGATGCACGTCCCGCGGGGCGGGGCAAGGTCCGGTGATGTCCCGAGTAGGAGGAGGGATGGCTGGCGGCGCGGACCGGCGGATTTTCCGCCTGCGCCGCAACCGGGAAGCATCGCAACGCTAAGAGCGGTGCGGCTTTCCGTCAACCCGAAGGTTGTGATCCGTGCTCAGGTTTCAAGGGGTTGTGCGACGATCCTGCCACTCGCCGGTCACAAGACCGGCACCCCGCCCGGCGCGCCCTCCGGGGC
>JADGHI010000040.1 GCA_019689515.1 Acetobacteraceae bacterium
CGCTAGGACACTAGTGTCGGCGCTGGACAACGGGACGGGCGCCGCCAGGCCGGGGAACGGGGGCGGGCGCGCACAGGGATCGAGGCCGAGACGATGGGTTCCTTCAGCATCTGGCACTGGTTGATCGTTCTGGCGGTCGTCCTGCTGCTGTTCGGCGGCAGCGGCAAGATCAGCAACCTGATGGGTGACCTCGCCAAGGGCATCAAGTCGTTCAAGAAGAACATGGCCGAGGATTCCGACGCCTCGATGGAGGCGCAGGCCACCACGCCGGCCGCGCCGACCCAGCCGGCGGGTACGATCACGGGGCCGAGCAACACCGCTTCGGCCGGTACGGGGTCGGCGGAGCCGGCCTCCGCGGGCACCAGCAGCCGCCCCGCCGCCTGATACTGGCGACCACCCACCCGAAGGGGCCGCGCCCGCAGCCCGATCCGGCGCGGACGGCGGCCTCCTTCGGGGTGCAGGGATTGCGGCCCTGCGGCGGGTGGGCATCCGCCGTGCCGATAACGTTAGAGTTGAGCACCGGCCGGCAGGGAGCCGGTCCTTTGGCGTAACGAGGCCAAGCCCTTGGGGCTTCCCCGGGGGCACTAGGTCACGGCCGGTAGCGAGCCGCGGCGCGTTTCCTGAAGATCCCGTCCCTATGTCCGCTGGCCGCGGTTGCAACCGCGGCCGCGGCGATTGATGGCCCGACGGCGCGCCTGTCAGACGAAGGTC
Organism: Acetobacteraceae bacterium; assembly: GCA_019689515.1. Taxonomy (GTDB): domain Bacteria; phylum Pseudomonadota; class Alphaproteobacteria; order Acetobacterales; family Acetobacteraceae; genus Caldovatus. The sequence continues at coordinate 712 of JADGHI010000040.1, forward strand.
AGCAGCCGCCGTGGGGTGCGCACCAGAATCTCCTCTATCTCGTCCTCGGTGAAGCCGCGGCGGCGCATCAGCGGCAGCACGCGCTTGTGGATATGGCCATAGCCCCAGCCGCCCCAGCGCGTCATATGCGCGCGGTGGCAGATGTCGTGGGCGATCACGACCTGGCCGCGATGGCCGCGGTCCAGCACCTTGCGGATGGCGCGCAGCCGCCCGGCGTCGTTCGGCATGTCGATGTCCGGGTTGAGCGGATAGACGCAGCTCTCCTGCCCGAACAGGTCCCATTCCAGGACCACGCCGGTGTCGGCGAGGCGGAACAGCGCGTCGTCGTCGAACACCGTGCGGTCGATGTGGCACATGATGGTGCGCGAGGGATCGCCGCCGCGCGCCTTGATGAAGTCCATCACCTCCTGCGGCTGGTCCTGGCGGCGACCCGGATGGATGGTGAGCGCCGCGCCGGTCTCCTGCTGCGCGATCAGGGCGCCTTCCAGCACGCGGCGCTCAAGCGCGGTCCAGGGGTTCTGGCAGCCGATCTCGCCGATGATCCCCGCGCGAACCGCGGTGCCCCAGGCGCCTTCCTGCACCTGCGCGATCATCTCCTCCGCGAAGCTGTCCACGCTGCGCTCGTGGTTGCGTGGGTCCTGGTATTCCTCGACGTAGTGGCCGCAGCCCATGACGATGTGGCAGCCGGTCGCCTCGCTGACGCGGACGAGGCCCTCCGGGTCGGGGTCGAGGCCGCCGATCGTGAGCTCGACGATCGTGTTGCAGCCCGCGGCGACCGCCTCCTGCACCGCCTCGATCGCGACCTCCGCGCTGCGCTGCGTCAGGTTGGGCGCGGAGCGCAGGGTGGAGGCCATCATCTCCCAGTGGTTCTCGAGCCCGGGTTCCGGCCCCGGGTCCGCCGCGCCCCGCTGCGACGGCGGCGTGAGGTTCCAGATCAGGTGCTCATGCGTCAGCGTCGAGCCGAGCACCGCGGGATCCACCAGGCCCCGCACCGTCTGCGCCTTGCCCCGCATCTCCGCGCGCGTCAGCCGGCCCATTCGTGCATACTCCTTCCGATCTTCCTCATGCCCGTCGCAGGTTCCACGGATAGGGCGAGTTGCCCTTCAGCATGCCGCTCAGATCGCTCCGGTAGGCGGTGCGGATGAAGAACTGGCCGAGCGGCAGGATCGGTGCGTTCTCGAAGGATTCCTTCTGGATCTCGTCGGCCAGGCGCTTCTGCTCGGCTTCCGTCTCGGCCAGCAGCCATTCGCTGGCGAGCTGCTCGACGCGGTCGTTTCTGTACCAGCCGAACCAGCCGCGGTCGCCCTGGCCGCGCAGCGTTGCGTTCACTGCCGGATTGATGATCGAGATGCCCGGCCACCAGGTGTGGAAGATGCTCCAGCCGCCGCGTTCCGGCGGCTCCCTGCTGGCGCGCCGCTGCACGACGGAGCCCCAGTCGGTCTCCACCAGCTCGACATTCATGCCGAGCCGCTTCAGCAGATCCGCCGTTACCTGGCCGAGCGGGCCGATGGTCGGGAAGTCGGTCGGGTTGATGATGACGACGCGCTCGCCCCTGTAGCCGGCCTCGCGGAGCATCGCCTTCACCCGCTCGAGGTCGCGTGGCCCCTCGAGCGGCCCGGCGCCGGTGCGGCTCTCGTAGGGCGTGCCGCAGGGCCACATGGAGTGGCAGGCGCGGAAGGCTTCCGGGTCATTGCCCGTCACGCCGCGCAGGTAGTCCTCCTGGTTGACGGCGTAGAGCAGCGCGCGCCGCAGGTGCGGGTTGTCGAAGGGCGGGTGCAGGCAATTGAACCGCGCGAGGCCAATGTAGCCGAGCGTGTTCATGATCTCCACCTTCACACCGCGCGCGCGGCGGAGCAGCGGCGTGAGGTCGGCGTTGACCTGCTCCCACCAGTCGATCTCGCCGGCCTGCAGCGCGGCAGCGGCTGTGGCGCTGTCGGGGATGATGCTCCACTCGATGCGGTCGAAATGCGCGACCTTGCCGCCGGCGGTGCGCGAGGGTGGCTCCTGGCGCGGCACGTAGCCCTCGAACCGCGCATAGACCGCGCGGCTGCCGGAGACGTATTCGTTCGGCAGGAAGCGGTAGGGGCCGGAGCCAACGATCTCGGTGATCTGCTGGTAGGGATCGGTCTTCGCGATCCGCTCCGGCATCATGAAGGGCACGACCGCCGCGGGCTTGGCGAGGGCGTCGAGCAGCATCGGGAACCGCGACTTCAGCCGGATGCGGATGGTGCGGTCGTCCGCCGCCTCCCACGCGTCCACCACCGCGCCGAGCGACTGGCCGAAGGTGTCGCGCTTGCTCCAGCGCGCGAGGCTCGCGGCGCAGTCCTGCGCGCGCACCGGCTCGCCGTCGTGGAAGCGGAGGCCCTCGCGCAGGCGGATCAGCCAGGTGCGGCCGTCATCGGACACCGTGTGCCCCTCGGCCATCTGCGGCCGGACCTGGAGGTCCTCGGTCATGCCGTAGAGGGTGTCGAAGACGGTCCAGCCGTGGTTCTCGGTGACGGCGGCCGTGGTCCAGATCGGGTCGAGCGAGGTGAGGTTGGCCTGCGGCACGAAGCGCAGCGTGCGCGTGCGGGCGGGCTGGGCGATGGCCGGGGCCGAGAGGCGGCTGCCCGTGGCGGCGGCCGTGGCGGCGGCGGTGGAGGCGAGGAAGTCGCGGCGGCGCATGGCGGCGGGTCTCCTCCTGGCTGGGCACTCCTGGGAGGAAGCATGCCATCGTGCCGATTCGCGGTGCAATCACGGGCGCGCGCTGCGCCGCGGTGTCCGGCGATCGGCCCTTGGCCGGCGGGCGAGGCGCCGCCTGGACGACGGATCGGGAGAAGGCCGCCCTCGCCCGCGACATCGCCCGCCTCTGCCCTGCCTCGCCTGGCGCCGGCGTGATCGGCGCCCCCAGCGTCGCCGCCCAGCCTGCCTTCGCGGCGCTTGCGAACGGCATCCTGGTCAACGCGGCCGACGACGACGACACGCACAAGCGGGCGCTGCTGCATGTCGGCTCCGTCGTCGTGCCGGCGGCGCTTGCCACCCTCAACCGCCATCCGGTGGATCCGCGCAACATCACGCGCATCACCAACGAAACCGACCGGATCGTCACGACGCATTGCTCGAGCAAGGAGGTCGGCTAGGTGACGGCGGCGAACGTCTCGGTGCCCTACTGCATCGCCATCTCGGCAGTGGCCGCAGGCTGACCCAGGCGCAGTTCGCGCTGGAGCGGGTCAACGACTCCCTCGTGCGCCAGGTGCTGGAGCGCACGCAGGTCGTCGCCAATGCGGAGTTCGACAAGCCGTATCCGGACCAGTTCCCCGCGCGTGTGACCATCACGCTTGACAGCGGGGAATCCTTCACCGGGACGGTGCCGCTGCCGAAGGGCGATCCCGGCACGCCGCTCAGCGACGAGGCACTGGAGGACAAGTTTCGCGGCAATTGCGTGGGGCTGCTGGGCTCGGCGCGGACGGATCGTTCGCAGGGTGCAATCCTCGGTCTGCCCGAGGCGCCCACGGTGGAGGCGCTGTTGGCAGGGCGCGCTGAGCGACGGCGTTGATACTGCGGCGTTGCTGCGGGGCGCACACCCATGGTGCGCCGTGGAGCAGTGTCCACGGCCGGCCGGCGGCGCAATTGACCTCGCCTCGGATTCGACTACTGTTCACGACAATTGTGCCATTACGGCCAGAGTTTTCGGGAGGAGACAATGAGAAGGCGGGTTTTCGTTGCCACGGCCGGTGCCAGCCTGTGCGCTCCGCTGATTGCGCGGCCCGCGATGGCGCAGGAGCGCCTGCGCATCTCGCTCGACACCAATCCGAACCATGTGCGTAACCAGAGCGCCGAGCTGTTCGTGGCCGAGCTGCGCAAGCGCGTGGGCGACCGCATCCAGGCCGAGATCTTCCCCAGCGCCCAGCTCTTCCGCGACCGCGACATCGCGCGGGCGCTCCGGCAGGGCTCGGTCGAGATGGGCATCCCTGGCCTCTGGCAGCTCGACGGCGTCGAGCCCAACACGGCGATCACCTCGCTGCCGATGTTCTACGGCATCGACCCCGACGTCCTGCACCGCGTGATGGACGGGCCGGCCGGCCAGCAGATCAACCAGCGCATGGAGCAGCGGCTGCGGGTGAAGGTGCTCGGCCGCTGGTTCGACCTCGGCTACAACCACTTCTACGGCGTTTCCAAGCCGCTCAACCACTACTCGGACCTGCAGGGGCTCCGCATCCGCACCCCGGGCGGCTCGGCCAACGCGGCGCGCATCCGCGTGCTCGGCGGCAGCCCGGTGCTGATCCCCTGGCCCGACCTGCCGCTCGCCATGAGCCAGGGCGTGGTGGACGCGCTGATCACCACGCATGAGAGCGCCTTCACCTCCAAGCTCTGGGATTCCGGCCTGCGCTACGCCTTCGAGGACCGGCAGTACTTCTCTCAGTACGCGCCGATGGTGAGCATGCAGTTCTGGAACCGGCTCTCGCCGGAACTGCGGAAGGCCATGACGGACTCCTGGGAGGCGATCGTGGACGAGGAGCGCCGGCGCGCGGCCACGGCTCAGGCGGCGGCGCGCGACACGCTGATCGCCAACAACGTGCGCATGGCCCAGCCTTCGCCGGATGAGGTTGCGCAGGCGCGGCGGCGGCTGATGGCGGCGCAGGACGAGATCATCGCCGAGATGAAAATTGACCGCGATATGGCGGAGACGGTGATGCGCGAGCTGCGCGCGGCGAATGTCAGCTTGTGAAGCCGCCCCCGCCTAGAAGGGGCGTTTTCCAGGGAGGAAACGAATGAGGAGGCGAGTTCTCGTTCTTGCGGCCGGCGCCGGCCTGTGCGCGCCCATGATCGCACGGCCGGCGGCGGCGCAGGAGCGCTTGCGCATCTCGCTCGACACCAACCCGACGCATGTGCGCAACCGGTACACCGAGCGGTTCGTCGAGGAACTGCGCAAGCGCGCGGGCGACCGTATCCAGGCCGAGATCTTCCCCAGCGCCCAGCTCTTCCGCGACCGCGACGTCGCCCGGTCGCTCCGCCAGGGCTCGGTCGAGATGGGCATCCCCGGCCTCTGGAACCTTGACGGCATCGAGCCGAACACGGCGATGACCACGTTGCCGATGTTCTACGGCGTCGCGCCCGAGGCCGTTTACCGCGTGATGGACGGGCCAGTTGGCCAGCAGATCAACCAGCGCATGGAGCAGCGGCTGCGGGTGAAGGTGCTCGGCCGCTGGATAGACATCGGCTACAACCACCTCTACAGCGTCACGCGTCCGATCAACCACTACGACGATGTGCGGGGGATGCGCATCCGCAGCCCCGGCGGCTCGGCGAATGCGGCGCGCATCCGCGTGCTCGGCGGCAGCGCCGTGCTGATTCCGTGGCCCGACGTGCCGCTGGCGTTGAGCCAGGGTGTCGTGGACGGGCTGATCACCACGCATGAGAGCTCCGTCACCGCGAAGCTGTGGGACAGCGGCATGCGCTACGGCTTCGAGGACCGCCAGTATTTCGGCCAGTACGTGCCGATGGTGAGCATGCAGTTCTGGAACCGGCTCTCGCCCGAGCTGCGGAAGGCGATGACCGAGGCGTGGGAGGCGATCGTTGACGGGCAGCGGAGCCAGGCCGCAGCGGCACAGGCCGCTGCGCGCGACACGCTGATTTCACACGGCGTGCGCATGGTTCAGCCGCCCGAGGAAGAGGTCGCGCAGGCGCGCCGGCGGCTGATGGCGGCGCAGGACGAGATCGTCGCCGAGCTCAAGATGGACCGTGACATGGTGGAGGCCGTGATGCGCGAGCTGCGTGCCGCGAATGTCAGCTTCTGAGTTCGCCCCAGCCACACACGCGGAGCAGGAGGAACTCGCCCGGCCGCGCACGCTGCTCGACCGCATTGACGCGGTGCTGGTCGGGGGCTTCGCGGCGGCGGCCCTGCTCCTCTGCACGGTCAACGTGCTGCTGCGCACCGTCGCTCCGCAGAGCGCCTTCGACTGGGGCGACGAGGTGCAGGTCTATCTCGTCGTCTGGGCGGTCTGCCTCTCCTTCGGGGCGGTGACCGCGGCCGACCGGCACATCAAGGCCGACCTCGTCGTCGACAGGCTGCCCACTGGCCTGCAGCGCGCGGCGCACCTCCTCTCCGACCTCCTTGGGTTCGGCATGTCGCTGCTTCTCACCTGGTACGGTGCCCTGGTGACCCTCGACGGCTACGAGTTCGGTGACCTGTCCACCACCACGCTGCGCTTCCCGCTCTGGATCTACCAGCTCGCCCTGCCGGTGGGCGCCGGCCTGATGACGCTGCGCTATGCGATCCGGCTGGGGCGCACCCTTCTCGGTGCCGGGCGGAGCGACAACCCATGACCGCGGCGGTCGGCGCGGCCTTCGTCACCCTCCTCATCCTCGGGGTGCCGATCTGGCTCGTCCTCGGCGGCTCGGCCACGACGCTCTTCGCCCTGGAGGGGCAGCCGCTGGTCGGCGTGGCGCAGAAGATCGTGGACGAGCTCAACTCCTCCACCCTTCTCGCCGTCCCCTACTTCGTCGCCGCCGCGGTGTTCATGGAGCGCGGCAACGTCGCCCGGGCCCTGATCGGAGCGGCGGAGGCCTGGGTGGGCGGCGTGCGCGGCGGGCTCGGCCTGGTCTGCGTGCTGTCCTGCACGATCTTCGCCGCGATGTGCGGCTCCTCGGTCGCGACCGCGATGGCGATGGGCACCATCCTGGTGCCGGCGATGCTGCGCGCCGGCTATGAACGGCACTTCGCGGCCGGCATCGTCGCCTCCTCCGGCACGCTCGGCATCCTGATCCCGCCGAGCCTCGCCTTCGTCGTCTATGGCGTGCTGGCCGACGAGGCGATCCCGCGCCTGTTCCTTGCCGGCGTCGTCCCTGGGCTGTTGCAGGCCGCGCTGATCGGTGGGTGGATTCTGTACTACGCCCACCGGAGGGGCTACGCCCGGCAGGAGCCATTGCCGGTGGCCGAGAAGCTCCGCCGCAGCGTGCATGCGATCCCGGCGCTCGCGGTGCCGGTGATCGTGCTCGGCGGCATCTACGGCGGGCTGGTGACGGTGACCGAATCGGCGGCGCTCTCGGCCGTCGTGGCGATGCTGCTCGCGGTCTTCGTCTATCGCGGCGTCACGGTGGGCGACTTCCTCGCCGTCCTGGCCGAGGCCATCCGCAACGCCGCGGCGATCATGATCATCATCGCGGTGGCGCTCGTCTTCGGCCACTGGGTCACCGAGACCGGCGTGGCGGGCCGCCTCGCCCGGTTCGTCACCGAGGCCGGCATCACCTGGTGGCAGTTCCTGATCGTCGTCAACCTGGTGCTGCTGTTCCTCGGGATGTTCCTCGAGGTGTTCTCGGTGCTGCTGCTGACGCTGCCGGTCATCATCCCGATGCTTGCGCCGCTCGGCATCGACCCGGTGCACTTCGGCGTCGTGATGACCGTGAACATGGAGCTGGCGCTGCTGACGCCGCCGGTGGGGCTCAACCTGTTCGTCATCGCCGGCATCACCCGTGCGCCGCTCTCCGAGGTGGTGCGCGGCACGACGCCGTTTCTGGTGCTGATGCTCGGCCTGCTTGCCGTCATCACCTACGTGCCGGGGCTCTCGCTCTGGCTGGTGCGGATGTTCTACGGCTGAGTGGCGGGCGGGCCGGCGCGCGGCATGCAGCGCATGGCGGCGCGTCCGGTCTCGCGGCATGAAGGGGGCGGAGGCCAAGCGGTTTGCCCCGCCCGGCCTCCGCGCACGCCCGAGTTGCCGGGCTGTCCTGACGCTCAGCGCTGGCGTTCGATCACGGCGCAGGCGATGCGGCCGCCGGCGTCGCCTGCGGGCTGGCTCCGGTAGTCGTCGGGGTTGGCGTGCACGACGATGGCGGAACCGTCGGCGTCGAACAACGTGCCCTCTCCCTCGCCGAGCGTCACGCTCGGGTTCAGCACCTGCGCGCGCAGAACCCCGTCCGGGCCGACGAACTGGTTGGGCATGTCACCCGCATGCGGCCCGCCCTGCACCAGGTAGCCGTGCTGGTGCCTGCGCGGGGCGAAGTGGCCGCCGGCGGACTGGAAGCCACCGGCGGGATCGCAGCGCCCGGTTTCGTGGATGTGGAAGCCGTGCTCGCCCGGCGGCAGGCCGCGCAACTCGACCTGCACCAGCACGCCGCCGCTCGGCGTCTGCGTCAGCGTGGCGCGGCCGATCTGCTGGCCTTGGGCGTTGATGAAGGTGCCGCCCGCCTGCGGCGCCGGGGCGGTGGCTTCCTGTCGGGGCGATGACTTTTGCTGCGCTGAGGCGGGGAAGGCGGTGGCTACCGCCAGGGCCGCGCAGGCGAGGGCGAGGGCGGGGGCTTCGCGCATGCATGCTCTCCGTATCGCTGCTTGTGCATGACCGACCGGAGTGCGCCGCGCATCCCGGCCACCGTGCCGAACGAAGACCGGTGCGCGGCGGTTGCGTAGCCGGAAACGCCCGTTGCGCCGCTGCTTCCGCGGCGGAGCGCGCCGCAACCGTGGCGAAGCCCCGCGGCGCGTGCCCGTCGGCCTATGGCCGCGGGGATGGGCAGGCGAGCCGCTCCCCGGTGGAGCGGCTCCGAGCCCGAATGAACGCCTTCCGCGCTCAGCCGAGGCCAATGACCGCGGCGACGACGAAGGCCGCTGCGCCACCGGCGAAGCGTACCAGGGCCCGATGGCGTCCCCGGTCGCTGGTCCCGACGAGGGCGAGTCCCGCTCCGAGGAGCAGGGCGGTGGCGGTCAGGAAGCCGGCGCCGTAGCCGAGGGCGTCCGCGCCCGGCGCCATCTCCGTGCCATGCACGTATCCGTGCAGCGCGCCGAGGATCCCTGCGATGGCCAGCGCCAGCGCCTGGGGCGGGCGAGCTGCCGTGGCCAGGAGCGCGCCGGCGAGGATCACGGACGCCAGAACGCCAGCTTCCGCCGAGGGCATGCCGACACCCGTGACGCCGAGCGTGGAAAGGCCGAGCACCGCACCCAGCGCCATCCCGCCGAGAAAGGCCGCCGGCAGCCGGAGGCGCAGTGCGCCCCCCAACAGGCCCGCCCAGAGGCCGACGACGACCATCGTCACCACATGGTCGGCGCCGCCGAACGGGTGGACGAAGCCGGCGGCGAAGCCGGCCGCCTCACCGGCACCCGTGTGTGCGAGCGCCGCCCCGGGCAGCAGCAGCGCCGCCGTCGCCGCGACCGTCGCGACCCGCGCGGGCGTCAGCGGGCCTCCCTGCGGGCCGCGCTCCAAGTCAGGATTGAACTCCGGGATCTCCTTCACGCGGGAATTCTCCTCGAGGTCGGTGAACGGGAACGGCCGCGCACGCGCGCCGCGTGTCCGTGGCGCTTGCCGCGATCCGGTATGACGTCGGAAGCGCCGTCCAACTGCGGCGTCAGGCCGGCCGTGTCAATCGCCGGGCCTGGGTGTGCGGAGATCGCCCGTGCCGTCGCGCGGCTTACCCGTGCGCGGCGGTCTCGCCACTGCCGTCGCCGTCATGGTGCGCGGCCCCTCCCCGCCGCGTCGGCGAGGCCGCGCCGTGCGGTCGCGCGGCGCGCCCTCGCCGGAAGAAGCTTCGGTGCGCTTGCCGCCGCCTTCATCGCGCCTCGGACGGCAGCCGGAAGAAGCTGGCTGCGGCGCTGGCCCGGGCGATCAGGGCGCGCATCGCCGGATCCTCGTGACCGCGCTCGGCGGTCAGCGCCTCCATCGGGCAGAAGTATTCGTGCGGCTGCGGCACCTGGCCGGCGGCGAAGCCCTCGTAGTGGCGCGCGCGAAGGCCGAAGAGCACCCGCATGTCGCGCACCGGCAGCACCAGCGGCGTGGTCGGCTCGGCGCGCAGCAGCCGGATCAGGCGCCAGCGCGGCGTCGGGTCGTCCTCCTGCGCCGGGGCGAGGAGCCAGGGAACTGGGCAGACGGCGAGCAGCGACCCGGTGGTCGGCGCGAAGCGCGAACGCTTGTCGAGCAGGTTCTGGAGCGAGCCGCAGGCCTCGATGCAGAGGATGTCGCAATAGGGCTCGTCCGGATTAGGGCTGAAGTGCAGCCAGAGCCCGTCCGGCAGGGTGCGCAGGCGGTTGGAGCCGGGCAGCTTGAGGAAGGGCTGGCAGGTGGAGGAGGGCGGTCCTGGCCGCCCTCGCAGCCAGGTGCCCTGCGGGCCGAGCACCGTCGCCCCCGGGGGGCGCTGTGGCCAAGTGCGCAGCCGCCTTCGCACGAGCTGGTCGAGGCTACTGCGGGAACCGACCCACGCATCCGCTCTCATAAGACGAGTGTTTCCCCCTGAAACTCAACCTAAGGGGGAAATTAGGGAGTGCGTGCAACCGCCTTCAAGCGACCTTGGCTGGGTTGTTAAGAATTAACGAACAGGCCACGCCGGAAGCCCGGAGTGGCCTGAAATTTTGCGATGACCCTGCTTGCTGAAGGCTGCCCGTCAGGGCTGCCGACGCGCGGCAAACGGAACGCGCCGCAATCTGCGCCGTCCGGTGCCGTGCCTCTTGCGGAGAGCGGCGGCGCGTCGGCAGCGCGTCATCGCTGCCGGCGCAACCGCGCGCACCGGACGGATCAGCCGCGGTTCCCGAGCGGCACGTAGTCGCGCTGGGTCGGCCCGGAGTAGACCTGACGCGGGCGGCCGATGCGCTGCGACGGATCCTCGATCATCTCCTTCCACTGGCTCACCCAGCCGACCGTGCGCGCCACCGCGAAGATCACGGTGAACATCGAGGTCGGGATGCCCATCGCCTTCAGGATGATGCCCGAGTAGAAGTCCACGTTCGGATACAGCTTGCGGCTGATGAAGTAGTCGTCGGACAGCGCGATCCGCTCCAGCTCCATCGCCAGGTCGAGCAGCGGCTCGTCCTTGATGCCGAGCTCGGCGAGCACCTCGTGGCAGGTGCGCTGCATGATCTTCGCCCGCGGGTCGAAGTTCTTGTACACCCGGTGGCCGAAGCCCATGAGCTTCACGTTGGAGTTCCGGTCCTTCACCTTCTCGATGAAGGCCGGGATGTTCTTCGGGTGGCCGATCTCGCTGAGCATCTTCAGCACGGCCTCGTTCGCCCCGCCATGCGCCGGGCCCCACAGCGCCGCGATGCCGGCGGCGATGCAGGCATAGGGATTGGCGCCGGTCGAGCCGGCGAGCCGCACCGTGGAGGTCGAGGCGTTCTGCTCGTGGTCCGCGTGCAGCACGAGGATGCGGTCCATGGCGCGGGCGAGCACCGGATTGACCCGGTACTCCTCCGCCGGCACCGCGTTCAGCATGTAGAGGAAGTTCTCCGCGTACTTCAGGTCGTTCCGCGGGTACATGAAGGGCTGGCCAAGCGCGTACTTGTAGGCCCAGGCGGCGATGGTCGGCACCTTGGCGACCAGCCGGAAGGCGGCGATGCGCCGCTGCTCCGGGTCGTTGATGTCGAGGCTGTCGTGGTAGAAGGCGCTCATCGCGCCGACCACGCCGCACATCACCGCCATCGGGTGCGCGTCGCGCCGGAAGCCGTCGTAGAAGCGGCGGATCTGCTCGTGCACCATGGTGTGCAGCGTCACGCCGCGCTCGAACTCGGCGAGCTGCGCCTTGGTCGGCAGCTCGCCGTACATCAGCAGGTAGGCGACCTCGATGAAGTCGCTCTGCTCGGCGAGCTGCTCGATCGGGTAGCCGCGGTAGAGCAGCACGCCGGCGTCGCCGTCGATGTAGGTGATGCGGCTCTCGCAGCTCGCGGTCGCGCCGTAGCCCGGGTCGTAGGTGAAGATCCCCAGCTCGTTGTAGAGCTTGCGGATGTCCACCACCGAGGGTCCGAGGCTGCCGCTCAGCAACGGCAAGCTCGCGCTGCGGTTCGTGCCGTCGAGCGTGACGGTGACGGACCCGGTGGTCCTGCTGCTCATGGCGCGCTCTTTCCTGCCCAGTGTCATTCAGGGACGGGCTCAGGTCTCGCGGAGCGATGCGATGTTCGCAGCGCGAGCCTCGCCGGCCCGTCATGGTGCGGCGCAAGATATCGGCGCCTCGCCAGGCTTTGCAACGCTCCCCGAATCGGGAGCGGTGAGGGGGCGATTCAGCGCCGCCCGCGCCAGGCCTCGGGCCAGGCCTGCGAGCCGCCGGCCCAGAGTCCGCGCCCGGCGCGCCTCGCCTCGGCCTCGGCCGGGAGCAGTGCCGGCAGGGCGCCACCCTCGGCGACCGCCCAGCCCTCGGCGACCATCGCCAGGTTCAGGTCCACCGGCTCGGCTGCGGCGGGCGCGCGCGCCGCGGTTGCAGCCTGAGCCTCGCAGACGCCGAGGGCATGGCCGACCCGGTCCTGTCCCTGGAGTCGGCAGGTGACCGTGCGCTCCCCGATCAGGCGCGCCAGCGCCGCCGCAGAGGCCGCGCCGCAGTCGAAGGCCGATTCGGCCGCGCCGCTGGCCGCGGCGCCGCAGCGCGTGCCGCGTGCCGGCGCATCGAGGCCGAGGAGGCGGAGCGTCCGGTCGCGCAGCCGCAGCGTCTCGCCGTCCACCACGCGCACCTCCTCGGCGGCGGCGTGCACGACCTGCTCGCGCGGGGCGGAGCGGAGAATCTGGGTCGGCAGGCTGACCGCCGAGAGGCCGAGTCCGAAGGCGACGACGGCCAGCAGCACGAAGATGCCGCGCCCCGTAGGAGCGGCGGAGAGACGTCGGTGCCTGAAGATGCGTCGGCGGGGCAGCACGAGCGGTGCCTAGCCCAGTCGCCGAGCCGAGTCCAACATTTCATATGACGTCACGTGTGAGGTGAAGTAAAGCCGGTTCGCCGTTGATTTCCGGCGATCCGGCGGGGCCACCGCGGCGCCTCAGTCGCGTTCCCAGAAGGGCGCGCGGCGCAGCAGCGCCTCCCAGGCGCGCAGCGCGCGCTTGCGGACGCGGCGCGCACGCGCCAGCGCGAAGCCCTCCACGAGCCCGATCGCCCAGTCCCCCGCCCGCCGCCGTCCGTCCAGCCGCCCTGCTTTCCCTCCTGGCCCGGCGTCCTGCGCCGCCGCCAGCCGCGCATCGAGCCCGGCGACCAGCCGGCGTGCCGTGGCGGCGTCGTTGGCCAGGCCGAGTGCCTCCTGCAGCGCCGCGAGGCGCCGGACGAAGCGGCGCGACGCCTTGCCGGGCCAGAGCGGCGCGAAGATCTCGGCGGCGTAGCGCATGCGCTTGCCCTCGAGTCGCAGCGCGTGGAGTGCGTCGTCCTCGAGCGAGGCCGACATCGCCTCGCCGCGTGCGCGCAGCTTCCGCCAGCGCCGGTCCAGCGCAGCGGCAGCGAAGCGGTCGAGCGGCTCCCGCGCTGCGGCCGGCAGGGTCTCGTCGGTCCTTTGCTGCGCGGCGGCGCGTCGTGGCGATGCTGCCGGATCCGGCGGCGCCTCCGGCGCGCCGAAGCGCAGCGCGAGCGCGATGGCGTCGCAGGCGAGGACGCGGAATTCCGGCCCGTCCAGCACCTGGCGCAGCGTCGTGTAGGCCTCGGCACGGCGCGACCGGGCCGCGCGCAGCAGCGCGGCGAGGCGCGGCTCCTCCGGCAGCATGGCGGCGAGGTCGGCGCCGAATCCGCCGAGGAACACATCCCAGTCGCGTGCCGGGCCGAGCGTGCTCGCCAGCGCCTTGAGCCGCGCCGCGAAGGCGTGCAGCGCCGCCGCCTCCTCGTCCGTCGCCACCGGGCGGAACAGGCGCAGCACCGAACGCATGCGGCGCAGCGCGACTCGCATCTGGTGCACGCCCTCCGGCCCGGCCCCGGCCCGGGCGAACTGCGCATGGAACAGCAG
>JADGHI010000041.1 GCA_019689515.1 Acetobacteraceae bacterium
CCGGCACCGCGGCGTCGGCGCGCAGGCTCTGCCCGCCCTCGCCCGGCAGCCCGGCGCGGAGCAGCAGGCGGGTGGTGCGGCCCCAGGGCAAGCCGGCGACGCAGAGCTGATCGCCGTCGCGCTCCACGGCGAGGCCCGGGATGGGCGGATCGGCGCGGATCCAGTCCTCCGGCCGCCAGTCGGTGCGCCGCGCCGGGGCGACGGTGAAGCTGAGGCAGGCGCGGGCTGGCTCGGCCTCGGCCTCGACGGCGACGCGGCGGACGAGCAGGCCGGCGGCGCGGCGGGCGGCAGCGAGCTGCTCGCGATAGGCGGCGTTGTCCGGGGCGCGCTCGACCACCGCCTCCAGCGCGTCGATCACCTGCACCGGGCGGTTCAGCCGCTGCAGCGCCTGGACCATGAGGAGGAGCGGCGGAATTTCGGGCTCGCCGACCGGGGCCATCTGGAAGGCGCGCCAGGCGGCCTGGAGGGCGCGGTTGGACTCGGGCGGGGTGCGCGCGAGCTGGGCCCGGGCGAGCGCCATCCAGTGCTCCGCCCGAGGACTGCCCATCGCGATCCGCTCCTCCCAGGCCTGGGCAGCGGCGGTCCAGTTGTTCTGGCGCTCCGCCTGGACGGCGCGCTGCTCCGCCTGGGCGCGCTGCTGCGCCGTGGCGCCGGCCGGGTAGCGCCGCGTGAGCTCGCGGAAATAAGCCTGCGTATCGGCCGAGAGGCCGGGGACGTCGAAGGGCTGCTGCGCCGCCAGGGGCGTGGCGAAGGCGAACGCGAGCAGGATCAGCAGGAGACGCGGCAAGAGGCGCAGCATGAGCGGATTCCCGCGGCAGGGAGGCGAGGGTGCTTCAGCATGCCACGCTTCGCGTCGGCGCACACGCGCGCTTGCGCCCCTGGGCCGCACGGCGATCCGACGCGGGCCGGCGAATCGCTGTTCGGTGGAGCGAGTCAGGCGGATGAGCCCAAGGACGGCGATACGCTCCGGGTGGCGAGCGGACGCCGCTGCGGCGCGGCCGCTGGCCCGTTCAGCCGGGCGCGATGCGGGCGCGGCGGATCACGGCGCCCCAGCGCTCCGCGTCCGAGCGGATGACCGCGGCCAGCCGCTCCGGCCGCTCCGAAACCGGCTCCACGCCGAGAGCGATGAGCCGCGCCACCACCTCCGGCCGCGCGAGCGCCGCCTGCACCGCCGCATCCAGAGTGGCGAGGACCGCCGGAGCGGTGCCGGCCGGGGCGACGATGCCGTGCCAGCCCACCACCCCCTCACGCAGCGGGCCGGTTTCGATGATGGTCGGCACCTCGGGCAGCGCCGCCACGCGCTGCGCGGAGGAGACGAAGAGGCCGTGCAGCGCCCCCGCGCGCACCTGGCCGGAGGCGGCGCCGATATTCACCAGCGCGGCGTCGGTCGCACGGGCGAGCACATCCGTCACCGCCGGAGCGCCGCCGCGATAGGGCACGTGGGTCCAGCGCACCCCGACCGCCTCCTGGATCTCCTCGCCCAGCAGATGCGCCAGGCTCCCGATCCCGGTCGTGCCGACCGCCGGCGCCGCCCGCCGCGCGTCGCGCAGGAAGGCGTCGAAGCCGCCTCCCTCCCTGGCCCAGGAGCGGTCGGCGCGCACCACCAGGACCTGCGGCACGCGCACGACCCAGGAGACGGCCGCGAAGCCCTCCACCGGGTCGAAGTCGAGGCGCGGGAAGAGGCTCTTGTTGATGGACAGGCCGTCCGAGCCGGCGAGCAGGGTATGGCCGTCCGGCCTGGCCCGCGCGACCGCCCGGAAGCCGAGATTGCCGGCCGCGCCGGGCAGGTTCTCGACCACCACGAGCTGGCCGAGCGCGTCCGACATCGGGCGCGCGAGGATGCGGGCAACGGCGTCCTGGCTGCCGCCCGCGGCGACGGGCACGACCAGGCGGATGGGGCGAGACGGGCGCCAGGGCGCGGGTGCGGCGGCCTCCGCGCCGCCACTGCTTCCCCGCGCCACTGCCGAGAGGGGCGCGGCGACCACGAGGCCGAGGAGGAGAGGGCGACGACGACGCATGGCGCGGCCTTCGCCGGGGCTACGGAGGTGGGACGCCGCGGTCTGGGATCAACCGCGTGGCCCGTCAGAGGGATGCGCGCTGCGGGTGGGCTGGCCTGTTTGGCTGTGGCCAGGCACGGAGCAGCAGCGGCGGGGCGCACCCCCCGTTGCCTGTGGGCCGAGACCTTTGCCCACCCGAGCCGGGATACCAGGTTCGGAACGGAACCGGACAGGCTCGCGCCGCAGCCAGGGGCACCGGCCTGCCGGGCGCCAGGCGCGAGGAGCGCGCTAGGCCAGCGAGGCGGTGATCCGGCGGTAGGCGTCCTCCGGGAAGGCCTTCAGCGACTGGGTGCGCACATTGCCCTGCTGGCCGAGCAGCAGGGTGAAGCGCGCCGCCACGGCGTCGTCGGGGGCCTCGTAGACGATCACTAGGTCGTACTGGCCCATGGTCATGAAGACCGAGGAGACGCTTCCACCCATCTCCTCAAGGGTCTTGCGCGCGGCGTCGAACCGTTCCGGGGATTCGGAGACGGCGCGCATGCCCTGGTCGGTCCAGTTCGCCAGCATGATGTAATTCGCCATCGCACGCCTCCTTCGCGGGCCGTGACGAGGGAAATGCTACGCCCAGCGCGGTGCAGAGGGCGAGGATCGCCTCAGCCGGCCGCGGGCAGCAGGACGACGCGGCCGGCCGCGCGGCGCCCGCGGACCTCAGCCATGGCCGCGCGGAATTGATCGAGCGGAAAGCGGGCATGGATTTCCGGCCGCAGCCGCCCCTGCCGCCACCAGTCGAGCAGCCGCAGCCAGAGGGCGCGCACCTGCGGCGCGTGGACCGCGCGGTGGTCCCCCGGGGACCAGCCGAGATAGGTGCCCCAGTTCAGTCCGGCGACGGCGATGTTCTTCAGCAGCAGCAGATTGGCGGCAACCTGCGGTATGGTCCCCGCCGCGTAGCCGAGGGTGAGCAGGACGCCGCCCTCGGCGAGGCAGCGCAGCCCCTCGTCGAAGGCCTCGCCGCCGAGCGTGTCCAGCACGGCGTCCACCCCGCGCCCATCGGTCGCGGCGCGCACCGCCTCGCGGAACGGTGCGGCGCTGTCGAGCACCACATCCGCGCCCCGGGCATGCAGCAGCCCGTGCTTGGCCGCGCCGGCACGGGCGATGACATGGGCGCCGAGCGCCTTCGCCACCTCGACCGCGGCTAGGCCGACCCCGCCGGCGGCGCCCTGCACCAGCACCCACTGGCCCGGTTCGAGCCGCGCGCGCCAGAGCAGCGCGGCGGCTGCCGTCGGGTAGCTGATGGGCATCGCGACGGCGGGCTCGAGCGGGAGCCCCTCGGGAACCGGCACGACGTGGATCGCGTCGGCCACCGCCTCCTCCGCCATGCCGCCCCAGTCGAGCACGGCGAAGACGCGTGTGCCGGGCGGCGGCGCCGTCTCCGCGACGTCGGGCGCCGCCTCGAGCACCGTGCCGACGATTTCGGTGCCCGGCACGAAGGGCAGCGGCGGGCGGCGCTGATAGCGCCCCGAAACGAAGAGCTGAGCGGCGAAGGAGACGCCCGCCGCCGCCACGCGAATCCGCACACCGCCGGGGCGCAGGGGCGGCGGCGGGATGTCCTTCACCTCCAGCGCGTCGAAATCGCGCCAGGACTCGCAGACCAGGGCGCGCATCACTCCGCCCGGATGTCCGCGTCGCGCACCAGCTTGCCCCAGCGCTCGTACTCGCGGCGCGCGAAGGCGTCGAACTGCTCGGGCGTGTCGCCCACCGGCTCGGCGCCGAGCGCGGCGAGGCGCTGGCGCGCCTCCTCGCCGCGCAGGACCGTGGCCACCGCCTGCTGCAGCCGCTGCACGATCGGGGCCGGCGTGCGCGCCGGGGCCCAGATCCCGTACCAAGTGGCGATCTCGTAGCCCGGCACCGGGCCGGCCTCGGCGACGGTCGGCAGGTCGGGGAAGGCGCTGATGCGGTGAGCCGTGGTCACGGCGAGCGCGCGCAGACGGCCCTCGCGCACCGACGGGGCGCTGCTCGGCATCGAATCGAACATCACCTGCACGTTGCCCGCGATCAGGTCGGGCAGGGCCTGGCCGCTGCCGCGATAGGGCACGTGCGTCATCTGGACCCCGGCGAGCTGCTTGAACAGCTCTCCCGCGAGATGCGGCGCGCCGCCCGAGGACGAGGAGGCATAGTTGAGCCGCCCCGGATTCGCCTTCGCATAGGCGATCAGCTCCGCCACCGAGCGCACGGGCAGCGAGGGCGTCACCACCAGGATCAGCGGCACCGCGGCGATGTTGGTCACCGGCGCGAAGTCCGCCACCGCATCGAAGGACAGGTTCGGGAGCAGATGCGGCACGATCACATGGGCCGAGGCGTTGGCGAGGAAGGTCGTGCCGTCCGGCGCCGCGCGCGCCACCGCCTCGCAGCCGATCGTGCCGCTCGCGCCGCTGCGGTTCTCCACCACGACGGGCTGCGGCAGGTCGCGCGTCAGGCCCTGGGCGACGATGCGGGCCATGATGTCGGTCGGGCCGCCCGGCGGGTAGGGAACAACGACGCGCACTGGCCGGCTGGGCCAGGCGGCGGCGCCGGACTGAGCGCGGGCGGCGGTGGCAGCCGGCAGGCCGGCGAGCGCCGTGACCAGGGTCCGGCGTGCGAGGGGCCGCATGCGATCCTCTCTTTCCAATCGTTCCATCGCTGCCAGGATAGAGGCCATTGCCGCGGAGGGAAACGGACGCATGTCGCCGAAGCCGTATGAGGGCCTGTTCGTACTCGACGCCAGCCAGGGAATCGCCGGACCGTACTGCGCCACGCTGCTCGCCGCCTGCGGCGCGAATGTCGTGAAGGTGGAGCCGCCCACCGGCGACTGGTCGCGCAACCTCACCACGCGCGCCGGGCAGCACAGCGTCATGCACACCACCTTCAACCGCGGCAAGCGCAGCGTGGTGCTGGATCTGCAGACCGAGGAGGGGCGCGCCCGGTTCGCGAAGCTCGCCGCACGCGCGGACGTGATGCTGGAGGCGTTCCGGCCAGGCGTGGCGAAGCGCCTCGGCATCGTGCCGGAGGCGGGCAAGCCGGACGTGGTGTTCCTCTCGATCAGCGGCTTCGGGCAGACGGGGCCGTATGCGGAGCGGCCCTGCACCGACAGCGTCGGCCAGGCCTTCTCCGGCCTCGCGGCGATGAACGAGGGCATGGACGGCGCGCCGCACCGCACCGGGCCGATCATGACGGTGGACGTGGTCACCGGCATCTCCGCCTTCGCCGCGGTGCAGGCCGCGCTCGCCGCGCAGGCGCGGGACCGGGCAGCCGGGGCGCCGCCGCGGCCCCGCGTGCTCGACGTGTCGCTGATGCAGTCGGCGGCGGCGTTCCTGGCGCTCAACATCGCCGAGAACGGGCTGCTCGGGCAGGTGCCGCCGGCGCCGAACGTCCCCGCCGGCACCTATCAGTGCCGCTGCGGCGGCTGGCTCATCATCGGCCTCCTGCGCGAGGCGGAGTTCGTCGAGATGTGCCGCATCCTGGAGCTGCCGGACCTCTCCCAGGACCCGCGCTTCGCCACCTACCCCGATCGCGCGAAGAACCGCCCGGCGCTGATCCCGATCATCCGCGAGGCCTTCCTGCGGCGCGACCGCGAGGACTGGATCACGCGCTTCCAGGCCGCACGCATGCTGGTGGACCGGGTGAACACGCCGCTCGACTTCCTCGCCGATGAGCATGTCCGCGCGGTGGGCGCGGTGGTGCCGCTGGAGCAGCCCGAGCTTGGCACCCTGCCATACCCGATGCTCCCCGGCATCGGGCCGTGGAGCGTTCCGGCGCCGGGCCTCGGGCAGCACACCGAGGAGGTGCTGCGGGAGTTCGGCGTGTGAGCCGCCTCGCCGCCGCGGTGGCGGCGCAGCGCGGGCTGGTCGCGGGCCTGCTCGACCGGCTGGCGGAGATCGGGCGCGACCCGCCCGGCATCACGCGCCACGCCTATGGCGAGCGCGAGGACGCGGCGCACGCGCTGGCGGCCGAGACGGCGCGCGCGCTCGGGCTGGAGGTCGCGCGCGACGCGGCGGCGAACCTGGCGATGACCTGGCCCGGCGCAGACCGGACGGCGCCGCGGGTGATGCTCGGCTCGCATTTCGATTCCGTGCGCCATGGCGGGAATTTCGACGGCGCGGCCGGGGTGGTGGCGGCGCTCGCGGCGATCGCCGCGCTGCGCGAGGCCGGGTTCGCGCCGCGCGCCGACATCACGGCCATGGCCTTCCGCTGCGAGGAGGCAGTGTGGTTCGGCCTCGGCCTGATCGGCAGCCGTGCCGCGCTCGGCCTGCTGCCGCGCGAGGCGCTGGACGCGCGGCGGGCGGACACCGGCGAGACGCTCGCAGCCCATATCCGCCGCAGCGGCGGCAATCCGGAGGCGATCGCGCCGGGCGCGCCGCTGATCCCGCCCGGCTCCGTGCGCTGCTTCCTTGAGGCACATATCGAGCAGGCGCCGAGCCTGGTCGAGGCCGGCCTGCCGCTCGCCATCGCCACCGGCATACCGGGCAACATCCGCCACGCCGCGATCCGCATCACCGGCGAGGACGCGCATGTCGGCCTGCCGCGCCGCTTCCGCCGCGACGCGGCGCTGGCCGGGGCGGAGCTGTTCACCGCGCTGGACGCGCTCTGGCGCGAGGAGGAAGCGGCCGGGCGCGCCATGGCCTTCACCATCGGCCGGTTCCACACGCCGGTGGAGACGCACGAGCTGACCAAGGTCTCGGGCACCTTCACGCTGAGCCTCGACCTGCGGGCCTACGACGCGGCGCACCTCGCGGCGCTGGAGCGGAGGCTGCACGCGATCGTAGCGGAGGTGGCGGCGCGCTGCCGCGTGAGCATCGAGCTTGGCCCGCGCAATGCCGCCCCGGTCGGGCCGTGCGACGCGGCGCTGCGCGCGCAGCTCGCGGAAGCGGCGGAGCGGATGGGGGTGGCGACGATGCCGCTCGGCAGCCCGGCCTCGCACGACGCGGCGAATTTCGCCGCCGCCGGCATACCGACCGGGCTGGTGCTGGTGCGCAACGCCAATGGCAGCCACAACCCGCACGAGGCGATGGAGCTCGACGACCTGATGGCCGCCGTCGCGACCTTCGCCGCCTGGCTCGAAGCGCAGGCCTAGCCGACGCCGAGCAGCTCGGTCACGTGCTCGGCGATCATGCGTTCCTCGTCTGTCGGGATCACCAGCACGCGGGTCCTTGCGCCGGAGGCCGAGATCTCCCGCGCATGCGCCGCGTTGCGCGCGGGGTCGAGCACGATACCGAGGAATTCCAGCCCCTCGCAGATCCGCGCGCGCAGCCCGGCGGCGTTCTCGCCGATGCCGGCGGTGAAGACCAGCGCATCCAGCCCGCCGAGCACCGCCGCCAGCGCGCCGATCTCGCGCCGTGTGCGCCAGCAGAAATAGGACAGCGCCTGCGCCGCCTCCGGCCGGTCGCTCGCCTCCAGGACGCGCACGTCCTGGCTCAGCCTGGACATGCCCTTCAGGCCGCTGTCGTGGTAGAGCAGATGCGCGAGCCGCGCCGTATCCCAGCCCTCCGCCTCGATCAGATGGAGCAGCACGCCAGGGTCTATCTGCCCGCAGCGCGTGCCCATCGGCAGGCCGTCCAGCGCGGTGAAGCCCATCGTGCTGTCCACGCTGCGCCCGGCGTGGATGGCGCAGAGGCTCGCGCCGTTGCCAAGATGCGCCACCACCAGACGCCCCTGGCCGAGCGCGGGATCCTCGCGGGCGATGCGCCGGGCGATGTATTCGTAGGACAGGCCGTGGAAGCCGTAGCGGCGGATGCCGCGGGCGTGGAACTCCGGCGGCAGCGCGAATGTGTCGGCCTCCCAGGAGTGGCTGCGGTGGAAGGCCGTGTCGAAGCAGGCGACCTGCGGCACGTCGGAGAAGCGCGCCGCCGCCGCCTCGATGCCCGCGAGGTTGTGCGGCTGATGGAGCGGCGCCAGCGGCGCCAGGCTCCGCAGCCGCGCGAGCACCGCCGCGTCCGCCACGACGGGCGCCGCGAAATCGGGACCGCCATGCACGACGCGGTGGCCCACCGCCACGATCGGGAGCCGCGGCGCGGGAAGTCCGTCCAGCCAGGCGACGATGACGCCGAGCGCGGCTGCATGGTCCACCGGCGCGCCGCCCTCCCCGTCTTCCGCCGACCAGCGCCGGTCGGCAAGCAATGCACCGTCAGCGCCCCGCGCGGTGAAACACGGCGCGGCGGCGCCGATGCCCTCGACCTGGCCGACGAGGCGCGAGATTGGATCACCGGCGGCCGCTACCTCGAACAACTCGAACTTGATCGAGGACGATCCAGCATTCAGCACCAGGACCGCATCGCCCGCCCGGATCACGCCACGCAACCCTCCGCTCCTCGCCGGCCTTGATGACACCGGCGGCGCGGGCCAGTCTACCGGGGCGCGCGCGTCCTTTCTTGCGACAGGTCAAGCCGGAACGGCCATGCCGTCGCTGCGCCGGTCAGCCCTCAAGCCTTCTCATAGTCCTCCGTGCCCGGCCAGGGCTTGTCAGCGACGTCGAAGACCATGCCCTCATAGCCGCGGAACTTGTCGGGGTGCGAGCAGGGCAGGCGCGAGGGTCCCGCGCCGCATGGCCGGCGCTTCCGGGCTCCATCGCGGGGTTGCGGCCCGGGACTGTCAAGCGGAGAGGCCGACTCTGCGCGGCGGATGGGCACAGGGCGCAGCGGAACCCTGCTTTACCGTGCTGCGCGCCCTGGCTAGCATTCGCGCCATTGCTTGCGGAACTGGCGCCGGCCGCGGCGCTCCGGCCGGGAGCCGTCACGGCCACCCGACCGTCCATCCGGCCGGACATCCTTGGAACGGAACTCGAATGAGCACGATCAACGAGCCCGGCGTGGGCACGGACCTCGCCGAAGAGCACCGCATGGTCCGGGACCTGGTGGTCCGGTTCGTCGAGCGCGACCTGATGCCGCTCGAGCCCGCCGTGCTGGCGCGCGAGGCGAAGGGCGAGCGCTACGCGCTGACGCCGGAGGAAGAGGCGCCGCTGCTCGCCAAGTGCAAGGAGCTCGGCCTCTGGGGCCTCGACGTGCCGGAGGAGTTCGGCGGCGCCGACCTGCCGCTGCCCGCGCTGATGGCGATCGAGGAGGAGATGGGCCGCACCATCACGCCCTTCATCTTCCCGCCCGACAGCCCGAACCTGCACATGCTGCTCGCCGTGGCGAACGAGGAGCAGCGCGAGAAGTACCTCCGCCCCTACGCCACCGGCGAGGCACGCTCCTGCATCGCCATCTCCGAGCCCGGCGCCGGCGGCGACCCGGCGGGGATGACGACGCGCGCGGTGAAGGACGGCTCCGACTGGGTCATCAACGGGCGCAAGATCTGGGTCAGCGGCGTGCCGCGCGCCGATTTCGTCATCGTCATGGCCCGCACCGGCGAAGGCAAGCGCGAGGAGGGCGTGACCGCCTTCATCGTCGAACGCGGCCAGCCCGGCTTCATCATCGAGCGCGAGATCCCGATGATCGGCGGCCGGCGCACCTACGAGCTGGTCTTCGAGAACTGCCGCGTGCCCGAGAGCCGCGTGCTCGGCGAGCTGGGCAAGGGCTACGCCCCGATGCAGCTCCGCCTCAACGTCCGCCGGCTGCAGATGGGGGCGCGCTGCATCGGCATCGCCCGCCGTGCGCTCGCCATGATGTGCGAGCACGCGAAGCAGCGCGTCACCTTCGGCGTGAAGCTCGCCGACCGCCAGGCGATCCAATGGTGGATCGCGGACGCGGCGACGCGCATCCACATCTGCCGCCTGATGGTGCGCGACGCCGCCGCCAAGCTCGGCGCCGGCGCCGACGTGCGCAACGAAGCCTCGATGATCAAGGTGTTCGGCACCGAGATGGCGCAGAGCGTGGTGGACAACGCCATGCAGTGCTTCGGCGCGATGGGCATGACGAAGGAACTGCCGCTGCAGCTCTTCGCCCAGCAGGTGCGCGTGATGCGGATCTACGAGGGGCCGTCCGAGGTGCACCGCATGGCGATCGCCCGGCGCGTGCTGAAGGCGCATGGCTGAGGCGGTGGCGGCGAGCGCGGGCGGGCCTGCCGAGGGCCCGCTCGCCGGCATCCGGGTGGTGGACCTCACCTCCGTCGTGCTCGGTCCGCTGGCGACGCAGATCCTCGGCGACTATGGCGCCGACGTGATCAAGGTCGAGGCGCCGCAGGGCGGCGACATCATCCGCAGCAACGGCGTGTCGCTGAACCGCGGCATGGGCTCGATCTACCTCGCGCTCAACCGCAACAAGCGCTCCCTCGCGCTCGATCTGAAGCAGCCGGAGGGGGCGGCGGTGCTGCGCCGGCTGATCGAGACGGCGGACGTGCTGGTGCACAACATGCGCCCCAAGGCGATCGCCCGGCTCGGCTTCGCCTACGAGGCCTGCGCCGCGATCAACCCGCGCCTGATCTACTGCGCCGCGACCGGCTACGGGGAGGACGGCCCCTACGCCGGGCGGCCGGCCTTCGATGACGTGATCCAGGCCGGCTGCGGCCTCGCCGCGCTGATCAGCGAGGGGCGCGAGCGGCCGGACTACGTGCCGAGCCTCATCGCCGACAAGACCACCGGCATGGCGGTGGTCAACGCCGTGCTCGCGGCCCTGTTCTACCGGGAGCGCTCCGGCCGCGGGCAGTATGTCGAGGTGCCGATGCTCGAGACCATGACCGCCTTCGTGCTCGCCGAGCACATGGGCGGCCTGACCTTCGAGCCTGCCCCGGCGCCGGCCGGCTACAAGCGCATCACTTCCGGTGGGCGGCGGCCGATGCCGACGGCGGACGGCTTCATCGCGCTGCTGCCCTATACGGCGGACCATTGGCTCTCCTTCTTCCGCGCCGTCGGACGCGAGGACGTGGCGGAGCGCCTCGGCGTCGCCGACCGGCACTCACGCAACGCCAACATCCAGGAGATCTACCGCGAGCTCGCCGCCATCACGGTGCAGCGCCGCTCCGCGGAATGGCTCGCGCTGTGCGAGGAGCTGGACATACCGGCGACCGCCATCTCCGCGCTCGACGACCTGCCGGAACACCCGCACCTGAAGGCGGTCGGCATGTTCGAGCGATCGGTGCACCCGAGCGAGGGGCCGATCCGCCAGCTCCGCCCACCGACCCGCTTCCGGGAGACGCCGGTGCGCATCCGCCTCCCCGCGCCGCGCCTCGGTGAGCACACCGCGCCGATCTTGCGCGAACTGGGCTACGCCGAGGACGAAATCACCCGCCTCGCCACCAGCGGCGTGGTGCGCCAGGCGGAGCCACCGCCGGGCGGGTGAACGATGCGAAGCGGCGGCGGGCGCGTGGTATGGCCGCCGCCGCCGCACGCGCGCTTCAGATCTTCAGTCCGTAGCCAAGCGCAAGAACCAGGAAAACGCATACGGCGATGAAAAGCCCGATCCAGGGAAGATCGGGGCCGCGCTGGCTCTCGGAGCCTTCTGCCATTGTGTTACTCCTCCCTATCTCGCACCGCCCTCTGCGGGGGCGGTTGCGGCCTTTCCGGCGGTTCCAGGGTCAAGAAGACCGCGGGAAATTGCAATGCCGATGTGAGGGCGCCGCGGCGGCCGTTGGTCACCGCGCCGCCGGTCCATCCGGGGGATGAGCCGGGAGGTGGCTTCCGGCCGTCGCCCTGACGGGCGAAGCTGCCTCTTCGCCCGGCGGCCCCTGGTTCACCCCGCCGGGCCGGAGGGCGAGGCGCATGACACATTTGGATGACCCGGCGCTCTGGCAGCGGGACGCGACCGCCCTCTCCGCGCTGATCGGGCGCGGCGCGCTCTCGCCGGAGACGCTGCTCGAACACCTCCTCGACCGCATCGCGCGGCTGGAACCCCACCTCAACGCCTTCGCCCACCTGGATGCCGAGGGCGCGCGCGCCGCGGCGGCGGAGGCAGGGCGGCGTGCGCGCGAGGGCCGTCGACTCGGCCCGCTCGACGGCATCCCGGTCACGGTGAAGGACAACCTGTTCGTCCGGGGCATGCCGGCCCGCTGGGGCAGCCTGCTGTTCCGTGACTTCGCGCCGGATCAGGACGACATCTGCGTCGAGCGGCTGCGCGCGGCGGGCGCGGTCCTGCTTGGCAAGACCACGACGCCGGAATTCGCCCTCTCGGGCCGCACCGTAAGCCGGATCGGCGGCATCACGCGCAACCCCTGGAATCCGGCGCTGACGCCGGGCGGTTCCTCGGGCGGCGCGGCGGCCTCGGTTGCCGCCGGGATGGCGCCGCTCGCGATCGGCACGGATGCGGGCGGCTCGACGCGCCTGCCGGCGGGCTATACGGGCCTCTACGGGCTGCGGCCCTCCACCGGGCGGATCGCGCGCCGCCACGGCTTCCCGCCGATGGCGCTCGATTTCCAGGTGATCGGCCCGATGGCGCGCAGCCTGCGCGACCTTGAAATGCTCTACGGCGTGCTGGCCGGGCCGGATCCACGCGACCCCGCCTCGCTGCGCCTGCCGCCACCTGCCCTCACCGCGGAACCGGCGCGGCGCCTCCGCATCGGCTGGTTCGACGCGATCGGCGAGGAGGCGCCCGATCCGGAGGTAGCCGAGACCCTGCGCGAGGCGGTCGGCCTGCTGGCCAGCGCCGGCGGATGCACGGTGGAGGAGATCGCCCCGCCCTTCGACCTGGCCGCGCTGCGCGGAATCTGGAGCACCCTGACTGCGGCCGGCGCGGCCCGCGTGGTGCGCCGCTTCGGCGACCGCTGGCAGGCCGAGGCGACCCCGTTCATCCTCGCCCTGGCGCAGCGCGGCCTCGCCCTCTCCGCCGCCGACCTGGTGGACGCGCTCGACCGGCTCGCCGCCTTCCGCGCGGAGGTGTCGGCGCGCGCCTGGGCGGAGCTGGACGCGATCGTCACCCCCTGCGCGCCGGCGCCGGCCTGGCGCGCCGAGGAGGAGCACCCGGCACGGATCGGCGGGCGGCCGGGCAGCGCGCTGACCCAGGGCATGTTCGGTGGCTGGGTGAACGCCATCGGCGCCGCGGCGCTCGCCCTGCCCGGGCGGCCGCATCCGGACGGACGGCCGATCGGCGTGCAGATCATTGCTCCCTGCGGCGGCGAGGCCGTGGTGTTCGAGATCGCGCGCCGGCTGGATCGCGCCGCCGCCGACCGGGAGCGCCGCTGGCCGGCCATGGCCTTCCTCGACGCCTGACGGCGCGGCGGACGGGCCGCAGTCACGATCGGGTAACGATGGCCGGGCCGCGCGGCTCCCGCCTTGCCGGCGGCGTTTCCAGTCGGCAGGCTTCGTCCATGTCTGCCAAGCCGCACTTCATCCGCCGCATCCCGGAAGGCGACGACCGCGAACGCCTGACCTGCGCCGATTGCGGCTTCATCGCCTACGAGAACCCCAAGGTGGTGGTCGGCAGCGTCGTCGCTGCCGAGGATGGGCGCGTGCTGCTCTGCCGCCGCGCGATCGAGCCGCGCGCCGGGTTCTGGACCCTGCCGGCAGGCTATCTCGAGATGGGCGAGACCGCGCCCGAGGGCGCGAAGCGCGAGGCCTGGGAGGAAGCCCAGGCGCGGATCGCGCTCGACGGCGTCCTTGCGGTGTATTCGATCGCACGGATCGGCCAGGTCCAGGTGATCTTCCGCGCGCGCTTCGCGGAGCCGGGCTTCGCCCCGGGGCCCGAGAGCCTCGAGACGCGGCTTTTCGCTTGGGAGGAGATCCCATGGGAGCAGATCGCCTTCCCCTCCGTGCACTGGGCGCTGCGGGCCTGGCGCGCGGCGGCGACGGGGCCGCTGCCGGCGGCGGCGCTGAACCCGGACGAGTCGGCGGACATTCCGGCCTCCACGATGCCCGGCCTCTGACCGGGGCGCGCGCGAGGCCGCGCAGGCGGTGGGGACGGGCGCTGCTGGCCGGGCTGGCCGCGTGCGGCGCGACGATCGCGACGGGAGGCTGCGTGCAGGACGCCTCGCTCGCGGCGCCCCCGGCGATGGCCGGTGCCGCAACGCCGGCTTCGGCGGCGCGCGCATCCTCGGCGCGGGCGGCGGCCGCACCACCTCGGTCGCAACCGGCCAGCCGGCTGCCCGTGGCGCGTCTGGCGGCGCCCGCCTTGCCGGAGCCTCCTCCGCCTCCGCCTCCGCCCGCGTCCCGCGCGGAGCGCGCGCCTGTCCCCAATCGTGATCTGGAGGCGCCACGCGACCCTCAGATGGCCGAGCGGCCCCGCTTCGACCCGACCCTCATCGCGCCACGCAGCACGACACGCGGCGGGAGCTTCGAGGGCGACGAGTTCCAGCGCCAGCGGGACTGGCTGTTCGAGCAGCCCGCCCCGGGGGCGACGCTGCGGATTCCCTTCTCCTACTGACCTCCCCGCCGCGGCGGGCACAGGGAGGGGCCGGCGCTCAGGGCGCTTGGAGGAGCGTGAGCAGGCCCTTGATCAACTG
>JADGHI010000731.1 GCA_019689515.1 Acetobacteraceae bacterium
CGCCAGCATCGCCGGTGGCGGCGCGGGCTCCCCATTTCTCGGCCGCCCGCGGCGGGCGGGCGGCCGGCCGGACGGAGAGGACGGCATGAACGAGCTGATGAAGATTCTGGGCCAGACCGGGCAGGCCCTGACCTTCGACCAGATCAAGATCTCGATCGCGAGCCCGGAGCAGATCCGCTCCTGGTCCTACGGCGAGATCAAGAAGCCCGAGACGATCAACTACCGCACCTTCAAGCCGGAGCGGGACGGGCTGTTCTGCGCCCGCATCTTCGGGCCGATCAAGGACTACGAGTGCCTCTGCGGCAAGTACAAGCGGATGAAGTTCCGCGGCATCATCTGCGAGAAGTGCGGCGTGGAGGTGACGCTCGCCAAGGTGCGGCGCGAGCGCATGGGCCACATCGAGCTCGCCTCTCCGGTGGCGCACATCTGGTTCCTGAAGTCGCTGCCGAGCCGGATCGGGCTCATGGTGGACATGAGCCTGAAGGATCTCGAGAAGATCCTCTACTTCGAGTCCTACGTGGTGCTCGAGCCGGGGCTCACCGACCTCAAGCTGCACCAGTTGCTGACCGAGGACCAGTACCAGGCGAAGCTCGACGAGTTCGGCGAGGACGCCTTCACGGTCGGCATCGGCGCCGAGGCGATCAAGCAGATGCTTGCCGCGATCGACGTGCACCAGGAGGCGGTGCGGCTGCGCGCGGAGCTTAAGGAGACGACCTCCGAGGCGAAGCGCAAGAAGCTTGTCAAGCGCCTCAAGCTGATCGAGAACTTCGCCGAAAGCGGTGCCCGCCCGGAGTGGATGATCCTGGACGTCGTGCCGGTGATCCCGCCGGAGCTGCGTCCGCTGGTGCCGCTCGATGGCGGCCGGTTCGCGACCTCCGACCTCAATGACCTCTACCGCCGCGTCATCAACCGGAACAACCGGCTGAAGCGCCTGATCGAGCTGCGCGCCCCGGACATCATCGTGCGCAACGAGAAGCGCATGCTGCAGGAGGCCGTTGACGCGCTGTTCGACAACGGCCGCCGCGGGCGTGCCATCACCGGGGCGAACAAGCGGCCGCTGAAGTCGCTCTCCGACATGCTGAAGGGCAAGCAGGGCCGGTTCCGCCAGAACCTGCTCGGCAAGCGCGTGGACTACTCGGGCCGTTCGGTCATCGTCGTTGGGCCGGAGCTGAAGCTCCACCAGTGCGGCCTGCCGAAGAAGATGGCGCTCGAGCTGTTCAAGCCCTTCATCTACTCGAAGCTCGAGAAGTACGGCCACGCCACCACCATCAAGGCCGCGAAGCGGATGGTGGAGAAGGAGCGGCCGGAGGTCTGGGACATCCTCGAGGAGGTGATCCGCGAGCATCCGGTGCTGCTGAACCGGGCGCCGACGCTGCACCGCCTCGGCATCCAGGCCTTCGAGCCGGTGCTGATTGAGGGCAAGGCGATCCAGCTCCACCCGCTGGTCTGCACCGCCTTCAACGCCGACTTCGACGGCGACCAGATGGCTGTGCACGTGCCGCTGAGCCTTGAGGCGCAGCTCGAGGCGCGGGTGCTGATGATGTCCACTAACAACATCCTCAGCCCGGCGAACGGCAAGCCGATCATCGTGCCGAGCCAGGACATCGTGCTCGGCCTCTACTACCTCTCGCTCGAGACGCCGGAGTTCAAGGCGACCGAGGACAAGGACGCGCCGGCCTTCGCCGACCTTGGCGAGATCGAGCAGGCGCTGGCAGTCGGGGCGATCAGGCTGCACGACAAGATCCGGGCGCGCCGCACCACGGTTGACCGCGACGGGCGGCGGGTGACCGAGCGCGTGGTGACGACGCCCGGCCGCATGATGATCGGGGCGCTCCTGCCGGAGCACCCGAACCTGCCCTTCAGCCTCGTCAACCGGCTGCTGACGAAGAAGAACATCTCCGACGTCATCGACGCGGTGTACCGCCACTGCGGCCAGAAGGAGTCGGTGATCTTCGCCGACCGGCTGATGGGCCTCGGCTTCACCCAGGCGGCGCGGGCGGGCATCTCCTTCGGCAAGGACGACATGGTCATCCCGGCCGAGAAGGAGGAACTGATCGCGCGGACCAAGGCGGAGGTGAAGGAGTTCGAGCAGCAGTACCTCGA
>JADGHI010000732.1 GCA_019689515.1 Acetobacteraceae bacterium
CGCGTCAGTTGTTTATACCAGACCGCTTCCTGGGCGGGCAGGGCCCGGCGCCGGGCTACTGCGCATCCTTGCCCGAAGACCAGCGCGCACGCCTGCGCGAGCGGCTGCGCGCGGCCCTCCCGATGCTTCCGGACGGCAGCATCCGTCTGACCGCACGCGCCTGGGCCGTGCGCGGCCGGAAGGCCTAGCCAGCCGCCAGACGCGGCCCCCTCAGCCTGCGAGATGCGGCCGGCGGACCAGCCGCGGCAGCAGCCCGTCCACCGGCCCGAACAGGACGGAGAGTGCCCAGGCCAGCCCCGCCACCAGCACGATCGCCGGCCCGCTCGGCAGATCCAGGTGGTAGGAGAGCAGCAGGCCGAGGGCCGAGGACACGGCGGCGATGCCCGCCGCGGCATAGACCATCCCCCCTACCCCACGCGCCCAATGCCGCGACGCGACCGCGGGGAGCATCATCAGCCCCACCGCCATCAGCGTCCCAAGCGCCTGGAACGCCGCCAGCACGTTCAGGGCCACGAGGGCGAGGAAACCCAGGTGCCAGGCCGCGCCGCGCGCGCCGACCGCGCGGGCGAAGCCCGGGTCGAAGCACTCCAGCACCAGCGGCCGCCAGGCGACGGCGAGCGCGAGGAGCGTCACCGTCGCCGTCCCGGCCATCAGCAGCAGCGCCGGGTCGTCCACGCCCAGCACGCTGCCGAACAGCAGATGGGTGAGGTCCACCGCCCCCCCGCGCACCGAGACCAGCGCCACGCCGAGCGCCAGCGCGACGAGATAGAGCCCGGCCAGCGCCGCATCCTCGCGCCCGCCGGTCGCGCGCGACAGGGCGCCCGCGCCGACCGCCACGGCCAGCCCCGCGACCAGCCCGCCGAGCCAGAGCGCCGGCACCGAGAGGCCCGCGACCAGGAACGCGGCCGCGATGCCGGGCAGCACGCCATGCGCCATCACATCGGCGGTCAGGCTCATCCGCCGCAGCACGAGGAACACGCCGAGCGGCGGCCCCGCGACCGACAGCGCAAGGCAGCCGACCAGCGCGCGACGGAGGAAGCCGAACTCGATGAAGGGAGCGAGGAGAAGGTCGTAGAGCAGGGCTCGGGCCTCGGCTGGAGGGCCGCCGGGAACGGTCTCGCTAGGCGGCGATCGCTTCCCCGCCACCCCGCGCGCAGGCCTCGGCCTCCTCCGCCCAGGCCTCGGCCATCATGCGCGCGCGCAGCCGGTTGGCGGCACTCAGCGCCTCGGCGGTCGGGCCCCAGGCGATGGGCTCGCGGGCGAGCAGCAGCGTGTCGGGGAATTCGCGCCGCACCAGGTCGAGGTCGTGCAGCACCGCGATCACGGTGCGGCCCTCGCCGTGCCAGCGCTTCACCACCCGCAGCAGGTCCGACGCGGTGCGCGCGTCCACGGCGTTGAACGGCTCGTCGAGCAGGATGATGGGGGCGTCCTCGAGCAGCAGCCGCGCGAACAGCACCCGCTGGAATTGCCCGGC
The DNA here is from genome assembly GCA_019689515.1 of Acetobacteraceae bacterium. GTDB lineage: Bacteria > Pseudomonadota > Alphaproteobacteria > Acetobacterales > Acetobacteraceae > Caldovatus. The sequence continues at coordinate 1,475 of JADGHI010000732.1, forward strand.
GGAGAGGCTGCCCACCGGCCGCGCCTCGAAGCCCGCGAGGCCGACGGCGGCGAGCGCCTCCGCCGCCCGGTCGCGCAGCGCGCGCGGCACGCGCCGGAACGGGCCGACCGCCGACCACAGACCGAGCATCACCACATCGAGGCAGGCGATCGGGAACTGCCGGTCCAGTGCCGCCTGCTGCGGCAGCAGCGCCACCCGGGCGGCGCCCACCCCCAGCTCGACACGGCCCTCTTCCGGCTTGTGCAGGCCGGCAATGGCGCGCAGCAGCGTCGTCTTGCCGGCCCCGTTCGGGCCGACCACAGCGGTCAGGCTGCCCGGCGCGAAGCGCCCCGTCAGGTGGTGCACCGCCGGCCGTCGCCCGTGGCAGACCGTGAGGCCGCGCAGCCGGATCTCGGGAACCGCCGCCATCATCAGGCCGCCATCGCCCAGAGGACGCCGAGCCAGAGCAGGACAGCCACCCCACCCGCGAGCGCAAGCCGCGCGCCCACGCCGGCGGACAGGGCGAGCGGATCGGTCCAGGTGTTGGGGAGGCTCCCGTACATAATGTTATCATGTAACAGGCAGGCGCGGCTGGGCAAGCGCCATTCCTCTCGGTAGAACCCGCGCCCCATGCAGGGCAGCCCCCCCG
>JADGHI010000042.1 GCA_019689515.1 Acetobacteraceae bacterium
TACTGGTACCGGCCGGCACCGCGCGTCTACTACGCGCCGCCGCCGCGGGTGTATTACGCCCCGCCGCCCGTGTACTACGCGCCGCCGCCTGCGATCGTCGCACCGGCGCCCAGCGTCGGCTTCTACTTCCGCTTCTGACGCCGGCAGGCGGGCGAGCCGGACAGCCGGCCGGTCCGCGCGCTCGCGCAGCGACCGGTCGCTGTGGTTCGGCCGGCATCTTGCCGAGGCGGCGGCGCCCGCGCAGGTTCACCGCGTGTGCACCGTGATCCTGTTGCGCCGCCCCGGCCACGCCTGGCCGCTGTTGCTGGCCGCCAATCGAGACGAACGCCTCGAACGTCCCTGGGACCCGCCGGCCGCCTATTGGCCCGACCGGACAACCGTGATCGGCGGGCGGGACCGCAGCGCCGGCGGCACCTGGATGGCGCTCGATACCCGCACCGGCGTGGTTGCCGCCGTGCTGAACCGGCCGGGCAGCCTCGGCCCGGCTCCGGGGAAGCGGTCGCGCGGCATCCTGCCGCTGCTCGCCCTCGAACACCCGAGCGCCGCCCGCGCCGCCCTCCACCTGGAACGGACGCTGCCTGCCGAGGACTGGCGGCCCTTCAACGTGGTGGTGGCCGATTCGCGGGCGGCGTTCTTCCTGCGCGGCCTCGGCAGTGGCCGGCCCCAGGTGGAGGCCCTGGCCGAGGGCATCACCGTGGTGACCTCGCACGACCCCAACGACCTGACCCACGCGCGCACGCGCCGGCACCTGCCGCGTTTCCTGGCCGCGCCGCCCCCCGATCCGGAACGCCCCGAAGGCTGGCGCGTCTGGGAGGAGCTACTGGCGGATGACGGCTTCGACCCGGCGGTCGGCGTTGCCGAGACGCTGTGCGTGCCGCCCCTCAACGGCTTCGGTACGGTCTGCTCCAGCCTTGTCGCGCTCGGTGCCGATGGCGCGCTGCAATGGCGATTCGCCGCCGGTCCACCGTGCAAGGCCCGGTTCGAGGACATCCACTTGACGTGTAGCGGAGACGCACGGCGCGCTTCCGCATCCTGATGCCCGCCGGTCTTTCGGCCGGTTGGCGCAATTCGGCGCCTGCCATGCCCCTACAGGGGCGCACTCGTCACCACGGCCTCGCTTCCGGTCGCCTCGTCCAGGCGGATGACCGGCAGGCCCTGGCGCATCGGTGGCGCGATGTCACCTGTATCCACGGAGTGATCGCGGGGCCTGCCATCCCAGCGTCACCGGCCGGAAGCCCAGGGAGACCCGATCCGCGGCCGGGGCCGCGCCGGCCGGCGATGGCTCAGGCGCAGTTGCAGCCGCGCGTCGGGCCCGTGGCGCCGCGGATGACGTGGTGGTCAATCCACTCCGCGACCAGGCGGCGGGCCTCGCCGATCGAGGCCTCCGGGTGGTGGATGCGATAGAGCGCGGTGCAGGCGCGGAAAGCGGCGAAATCGTCAATGCCGACATCGCGCAGTTCGCGATAGGCGGTCACCACGGCACGCTCGCAGGTCCGGCCGATGCGGCGGGTGTCGTCGCGGCCCGTCATCGGCGCGCTCCTCCTGTCCAGGGGCAGTTACAGGCGAGTTGCGAATCACTCTCAACTCGCGTGTAACGATAGCCGTGGCGCGGCGCGGGTTCAAGGCGCCGCCTTTCGGTCCGCCCGGCCCTGCCCTCGCTAGCGCGCCTCCCGCCCGAGCGCCCGCATGCGCTCCAGCCAGGCCGCCGCCCGCGCTGCATCGAGCGCGCCGACGCCGCCGATCAGCGTCTCGCGGATCGGGCCGATGCCGATGAAGCCCAGGATGTTGCGCTCCAGGCTCCGCAGCGAATGCGCGCCGAACCACCAGCGATAGGCAAAGGCGGGCATCCCCATGGTCACGACGATGCGCGCCGAGCGGCCCTTCAGTAACTTCTCCGGGAAGCCGCGCTCGACGTAGCGGAAGGCGAAGCCGGGGCGGCAGACCTGCTCAAGGAAGCCCTTCAGCAGCGCGGGCATGGCGCCGAGCCAGAGCGGGTAGATCAGCACCCAGTGCTCCGCCCGGCGCAGCGTCTCCTGCGCGGCGCGGACGGAGTCGGGCGGGGTGCCGGTCTCGAAATCCGCCTGGGTCCGCAGCAGCGGCAGGTCGAGGCGCGCGACCTCGATGCGCTCGACCGCATGTCCCGCGGCGAGCGCGCCCTCGGCATAGGCATCGGCGAGGGCATGGCCGAAATGCCCGCCCGCGGGATCGGGATGGCCCTGGATGATGGCGACGCGACGCGCCATGACTCGCCCCCCCGATCCGCTGCGGCGACCGGCGCGGGCGCGGTCCCGGCGGCGCGCCCTTCGGCCATCGCGGTCCGGATCAGCCGGCCCGCGCGACCGCCTCCGCCAACGCCTTGCCCACATCCACCGTTCCGGCCTGGCCGCCCATGTCGCGCGTGCGCGGCCCGCCCTGCGCAAGCAGCGCCTCGATCGCGCCCACGATCGCATCCGCCGCAGCCGTCTCGCCGAGATGCTCGAGCATCATCGCGCCCGACCAGATCTGGCCGATGGGGTTGCAGATCCCCTTGCCCGCGATGTCGGGCGCGGAACCGTGCACCGGTTCGAACATGGAAGGGAAGCGCTTCTCCGGGTTGATGTTGGCGGAGGGCGCGATGCCGATCGAGCCCGCCACCGCCGGGCCGAGATCGCTCAGTATGTCGCCGAACAGGTTGGAGCCGACGACCACGTCGAACCAGTCGGGATGCTGCACGAAGTGCGCGCAGAGGATGTCGATGTGGTACTGGTCCGTCTTCACCTCCGGGTAGTTCGCGGCCATGGCCGCGAAGCGCTCGTCCCAGTATGGCATGGTGAAGGTGATGCCGTTGGACTTGGTGGCGCTCGTCACCTTCTTGCGCGGCCGCGTCATCGCCAGCTCGAAGGCGTAGCGCAGCACGCGGTCCACGCCCTGGCGGGTGAAGATGCTCTGCTGAGAGACGAACTCCCGCTCCGTCCCCTCGAACATCCGCCCGCCGACGGAGCTGTATTCGCCCTCCGTGTTCTCGCGCACCACGTAGAAGTCGATGTCCTCCGGCCCGCGGTCGGCGAGCGGCGTGCGCACACCTGGCATCAGCCGGCAGGGACGGAGGTTGATGTACTGGTCGAAGACGCGGCGGATCGGAATCAGCAGGCCCCAGAGGGAGACGTGGTCGGGCACGCCCGGCCAGCCCACGGCGCCGAGGAAGATCGAATCGCTGTCGCGCAGCCGGTCGAGCCCGTCCTCCGGCATCATCCGGCCGGTCTGCTTGTAGGTCTCGCAGGACCAGTCGTAGTGGGTGAGCTGCAGGTCGAAGCCGAAGCGCCGCGCCGCGGCGTCGAGCACGCGCAGGCCCTCCGGCACTGTCTCCTTGCCGATGCCGTCGCCCGGAATCACCGCGATCCGGTAGGTCTTCCGCGTTGCCATGGCGCTGTCCTGCCGCTCCCCCATCGATGAAGAGGCCGCAGGGTGGCGGGCGGGCGCGGGGGGCACAAGCCCCCGGCGAGCGGCGGGCGTCTCAGCGGCAGACGACGACGAGCGTGCGGCCGCTCGGGTTGTCCTCGTCGGTGCGTCGCTGGAAGGGGTCGCGGCGCTGGAAGCCGGTGGCGCAGTAGCGCAGCCCGTAGGGCACGACCCGGGCCAGGGTCACGTCCGTGCCGTGGTAGAAGCAGACCAGCGTGGGCGCCTGCGAGCCCGGCGGGATGATCCACTCGGTGATGCCGCGGGAGCGGTCCACCAGCCGTCCCCGGATGCGCTCATTGGCCGCTGGGTCGCCCTCGAACATCTCGGCCCCGCGCAACCAGCGCCGGGTGGGGAGCGATCCCGCGCTCCAGCCCACCGGTGCGTTGACATCGGCCATCGGCGCGACGTCCACATAGCGTGGGCAGCCGAACTCATTGGCGTTCTGGGCCGCGGCGGTGCCGAGCGGGGCGAGGCCCGCCAGGGCAAGGGCGAGCGGGATCGGAGCGAATCGGCGGAGGCCGTTGCGGCGAGGCATGGCGCGTCAGGGTGCCACCGGCGGCTGCCTCGCGCCACCGTTCGGCGTCGCGGCGGGCCCGGAGTCCGTATGGATCATCCCTCCGAATCGAGGAGTCCGCGGGCCCGGATCTCCGTCGCGACGCGCAGGCTCTCGTCCAGCGGCGTGCGGGCGAAGGGCGCAGGCGCCGCCTCGATCGGCCGCGCCTGGCCGGCGGCGTAGAGGCTCTCGTGCAGGCGGCGCTTGCGCTTGGTGCCCCGCCCGCCGCCGAGATCGGCAATGAAGACCGGGGCGGAACCGGCCAGTGCCTCGGAGATCATCGAGACCGAATCCCCGCTGACAACGACTGCGTCCGCCCAGGCGAGGTAGCCGAGATAGGGGTTGGACCCCGTCTCCCCCCAGCGGAACAGATGATGCGGAACGGGGGCGAGCGCGGCCGCCAGCGCCTCCGTCGCCGCTGCGCCGGTGCGGCGGCTGGTGCTCGCCATCACGGACCCGGCGAATCCGGCCACCCGCGCGCCGAGCGCCGAGGCGAGCCCCGGGTCGAGCCCCACCGCCCGCACCGGGCCGCCAAGCAGCAGCGCCACGCGGGGCCGCGGCAGGGGCGCTAGCCTCTCCGCCCATTCGGCGCGTGCCTCGGCCAGGCGCGCGGGGGTAATGCGGTGGGTGGCGCCGAGGATCGGCAGGACGTTCGGCGCCTCCCAGGGCTCGTCGTGGCGGCCGAGCACCAGCAGGTCGAAGCGCTCGGCGCCGAAGCCGGGCAGCATGCAGTGCACCGCCCGCGCCCCGCGGTAGCGCTTGAGCCACAGCGCCGCGGGGACCGAGCGGCGCCCCGCCGAGATCACCAGGAGGGGCGACGGCCCCGCCGGGACCTCGCGCACCGCCTGCCTCGGCTCCGCAGCGAGGCCGGCCAGGTTCGGCCAGCGCAGCGCCAGGCCGCCGAGTGGCGACCAGGCCAGCGGAATGGTCCGGAATGGCACGCCGAGCCGCTCCGCGATGCCGAGCGCCTGCGCCGCCGTCCCCGCCCGGGGATCGACGAGCACGAGCACCCGCGCCCCTTCCGATGCGCGCTTCGTCATGGACGCCGCCCGCGCCGCCGACTAGGAACGGGGAAGTCTGAGGGAACCCCCATGCCTGCGCACCATGCTTCCGATTGGGATCGCGACGCCGCGCTGACCACCGCGCGCATCCTGCTCGAGATCAAGGCCGTCAATTTCCGCCCGGAGGAGCCCTACACCTTCACTTCGGGCTGGAAGAGCCCCGTCTACATAGACTGCCGCAAGATCATCTACTTCCCCCGCGCCCGCAACCGCATCTGCGACCTGGGCGTGGAGAAGATCGGCCGCCACGTCGGCTATGAGACGATCGACGTGGTGGCGGGCGGCGAGACGGCGGGCATCCCCTTCGCCGCCTGGATCGCTGACCGCATGCTCACGCCCATGGCCTATGTGCGCAAGCAGCCCAAGGGCTTCGGACGCGGCGCGCAGATCGAGGGCGACGTGCCGGAGGGCAAGAACACGCTGCTGGTCGAGGACCTGACGACCGACGGCGCCTCCAAGATCCGCTTCGCCCAGGCGCTGCGCAATGCGGGCGCGATCTGCGAGCACACCTTCGTCGTCTTCTTCTACGGCGTCTTCCCCGGCAGCTTCGAGACGATGAAGCGGATGAACCTCTCGCTGCACCACCTCTGCACCTGGTGGGACGTGCTGGAGGTGTGCAAGGAGCGTCCGTATTTCGAGGAGAGCGCGCTGCGCGAGGTGCGACGGTTCCTCGAGGACCCCGTGGCGTGGTCGAAGGCGCATGGCGGCATCGGCAGCGTCGAGGAGGCGACGAAGCGGACGGCCGAGTGAGGCATGACCGGATGACGCATATCGCCCCCGGTCTGCCGGACGACCTCGCGGAGCGCCTGCGCCGCCTCGCCGCCGCACGACGATCGCGCATGGTGAGGCGGATGTCGCGGTGTGCCGTGTCGTGCCGCACGAGGCGATGATGCGCGGGATGAAGGAACGGGCAGCGGGCGTCAGAGCCCGGCGCGGCCGCGGCTGAGATGCGCCTCGGCGCGTTCCCATCGCTCGGGCAGACGCTTCCGGCGGGCCGGCGCGCCATTCTTGTCCCACGGACGCCGTTTCGGCTGATCCGTCGCGTCCCAAACGGCGATCTGCGACTCATCCTCTCTGTCTGGCACGGAGCCCGGCAATGGCCCTTCGGCGCGGTCTGAGTCTCGCGGCTGCCCTGCTCTGCGCCGCGCCCTCCGCCGCGCAGCCCGCGGCGGCGCAGTCGCGCGACACCCTCACCATCGGCATCACCCAGTACCCCTCCACCTTCCACCCGAACATCGAGAACATGGCCGCGAAGTCCTATGTTCTGGGCTTCGCGCGCCGCCCGCTCACCGCCTATGATGCCGACTGGCGCCTGACCTGCCTGGGCTGCGAGACGCTCCCCTCGCTCGAGAACGGCCTCGCCGAGCGCGAGACGACGCCGGACGGCAAGCCCGGCATCCGCGTCACCTACCGGCTGCGCGGCGATCTGCGCTGGGGCGACGGCACGCCCGTCACCGCGGAGGACCTGCGCTTCGCCTGGGAGGCGGGGCGCGAATTCGCCACCGGCTTCGGCCCGGCGGAGTTCTACCGCTCGGCCTACGAGCTGATCGTCGTGGACCCGCGCACGGTCACCCTGCGCTTCGACAAGGTGACCTTCGACTACGCCTCCGCCGGCGACTTCCAGCCCCTGCCCGCGCATATCGAGCGCGCGCGCTGGCAGGCCGACCCGCGCAGCTACCGCACCCGCACCGCCTACGACACCGAGACCACGAATCCCGGACTGTGGAACGGTCCCTACCGGATCACGGCGGTCCAGCCCGGCGCCTCCGTGACGCTGGAGCGCAACGCGGAGTGGCGCGGCCCCTCCCCCGCCTTCCGCCGCATCGTCGTCCGCACTGTCGAGAACACGCCGGCGCTCGAGGCGCAGCTCCTCGCCGGTCAGCTCGACATGGTGGCGGGCGAACTCGGCCTGCCGATCGAGCAGGCGATCGCGCTGCAGCGCCGCACCGGCAACCGCTTCCGCTTCGAATACAAGCCAGGCCTGATCTACGAGCATCTCGACGTGATGCTCGACAACCCCGTCCTCGCCGACCGGCGCGTGCGCCAGGCGCTGCTGATGGCGGTGGACCGTGCGCAGATCACCGCGCGACTCTTCGACAACCGCCAGCCGATCGCGCATTCGGGCGTCAACCCGCTCGATCCCATGCACGACCCGGAGGTGCGGCAGTGGCCTTCCGATCCCGCCCGCGCCGCGGCATTGCTCGACGAGGCGGGGTGGCGGCGCGGCCCGGACGGCATCCGCCGCAATGCCGCCGGCGAGCGTCTCACGCTGGAGCTGATGACTACCGCCGGCAACCGCTCGCGCGAGCAGGTGCAACAGGTGCTCCAGGGCATGTGGCGCGCCGCGGGGATCGAGACGCGCATCCGGAACGAGCCGCCGCGTGTGTTCTTCGGCGAGACCCTGTCGCGTCGCCGCTTCCAGGGCCTCGCCCTGTTCGCCTGGATCAGCGCGCCGGAGAGCGTGCCGCGCTCGACCCTGCATTCGGACGAGATCCCGCGCGCGGAACGGAATTTCTCCGGGCAGAACTACTCCGGCTTCCGCAACGCCGAGATGGACGCGCTGATCGAGGCCATCCCGCTGGAGCTGGACCCGGAGCGCCGCCGGCCGATGTGGCACCGGCTGCAGGCGATCTATGCCGAGGAACTGCCCGCGCTGCCGCTCTGGTTCCGCGCCGATGCGCATGTCTGGCCGCCCTGGCTCCAGGGCGTGCGGCCAACCGGGCACCTCAACCCCTCCTCGCTCTGGGTCGAGGAGTGGCGGGTGGCGCGCGCGCCTTGAGGCACGGGCCGGCCGGCCCGTGAGGCGTTGCCGGGGCGTCCCGTGCTAGGCTCCAGAGGATGGCGATCGTCCAGGCCCTGCTCGCGCTGATCGCGGCCTGCGTCGGCTTCGCGCTGCTGGCCCGCAGGCTCCGCCTGCCCTACGCGGTGATCCTAGTGCTCGGCGGCATGGCGCTGGCCTTCGTCCCAGGCGCTCCGCACGTCGAGCTCGATCCGGAGCTGGTGCTCGCCTTCTTCCTTCCGCCGCTGCTTCAGGCCAGCGCCTGGCGCACGGACTGGCGCGCCTTCCACAGCAATCTGCGCCCGATCCTTCTCCTTGCCATCGGCGCCGTGGCCTTCTCCGCCGCCTGCATCGCGGTCACGGCGAGATGGCTGGTGCCGAGCCTGCCCTGGAGCGCGGCGATCGCGCTCGGCGCCATCGTCGCGCCGCCGGATGCGATGGCCGCCAGCGCGGTGCTCGAGCGCCTGCGCCTGCCGCGTCGCATCGTCACCGTGCTGGAGGGCGAGAGCCTGATCAACGACGCTTCGGCGCTGGTGCTCTACCGCCTCGCCGTCGCCGCGGTCGGCGCCGAAAGCATCGCCTTCGGCGAGGCGGTGGCAAGCTTCGTGCCGCTCGCGATGGGCAGTATCGCCATCGGTTACGCGGTCGGGCGCGCGACCCTCTTCGCCCTGCGGCGGCTGCGCGATCCGCTGCTCGAGGTCCTCGCCTCCTTCCTCGCCTGCTTCGCAAGCTTCCTTACCGCCGATGCGCTGGAACTTTCCGGCGTCATCGCCGTCGTGACGACGGGCTGCGTGCTCGGGCGGGCGCAGCACACGGTGCTTTCCCCGCGGACGCGGATCGAGGCCGGGGCGGTGTGGGAATTCGCCGAGTTCGTGCTGAACAGCCTGGTGTTCATCCTGATCGGGCTGCAGCTGAACGCCATCCTCGACCGGCTGGACGGACACCGGCCGTGGGAGCTCGTCGGTCTTGCGCTCGCACTCTCCCTCGTGCTGATCGTCTCCCGCTTCGTCTGGGTGTTCCCCGCCGCCTGGCTGCCGCGGCAGATTCCGGCGGTGCGGCAGCGCGACCCGATGCCGCCCTGGAGCCACGTTGTCATCATCTCCTGGGCCGGGATGCGCGGCGTGGTCAGCCTGGCCGCCGCGCTCGCCCTGCCGCTCGACTTCCCGCAGCGCGACCTGATCGTGTTCCTCGCCTTCTGCGCCATCCTCGCGACGCTGGTCGTGCAGGGCACCACGCTGGAATGGCTGATCCGCCGGCTCGGCGTCGAGGAGGCGCAGCGCGGCAGCGTGGAGCCGGAGGAGGCTGAGGCGCGCCGGCTGATCGCGGCCGCGATGCTCGAAGCGCTCGAGGACCGCACGACGGACCCGCTGGAGGGCGCCATCGCGCGCGACCTGCTTGCCGAGTTCCGCGACAATGTCCGGGTGCTGGACGGGCTGGGCAGCGGTGCGACGGCAGCCGAACTCAGCGCGCGGCTCCGGCTGCGCCTCGCCGCCCTGCGCGCCGGGCGCGCGCGGCTGCTCGACCACCACGACGGCGGCGGAGTGCACCAGGAACTGCTGACGCGGATCGAGCAGGAGCTGGACCTGGAGGAGCTGCGCCTGCGTCGCCTTCTCGGCGTGGAAACGGCGCTGGCCTAGGGGGGCAGCGGACGCGAAGCGACACGATGGCCGCGTAAGACAAGCGCGCCGTGCGCAACATTCCCACGAAACACGAGGCCGGCACCAGGCGCGTGATGGAGCCGGACGGGCCGTCGAAGCGCCCGGCTCCTGGCGCCATCGGGTCATCGAGCGGGCCGCGAGACACGCAATCTCCGCGCCGGGCGTCCTGCATCGCTGGCTTCGCCCTTACCCTCGCTGCGCCAGCCCCGGTAGCCCTGTCATAGTCTAGCGTGCCGGTGGTTGGCGCCCGGCCCGTCATCTGGCACGAAGAACCGCGCCGCCTGCGACCGCCGGCTCCGAACCGGGCGGCGCGGACTCCGGACCGGATGGCGGGCGCTCTGGGCCGGCTGGCGTCCCCGCCCGCCACGCGCCGGTTCAGCGTGCCGCGCCCGCGCCCCGGATCGCGGCACCCTGCGCGCGCAGTTCGTCGCGGATCTCCGCGAGCAGCACCTCGCTCGGCGTCGGTGCCGGCGGTGTTGCCTCGGCGGGCTTCTCAGCCTGCTTCCGCATAAACCGGTTCAGAACCTTCACCAGCCAGAAGACGGCGAGGGCGACGATCAGGAACTTGATCACCGCGTTGATGAAGCTGCCGAGCGCGAGCACCGCCGCACCACCCTCGCGCGTCGCCTCGAGCGAGGCCCGGCGTTCGCCGCTCAGCACGATGAAGATGTTGGAGAAATCGACCCCGCCGACCAGCAGGCCGATGATCGGGTTGATCAGATCGTCCACGAGCGAGGCGACGATCGCCGTGAAGGCGGCTCCGATGATGATGCCGACGGCGAGGTCAACGACGTTGCCCCGCATGATGAAGGTCTTGAACTCGCGGAGCCAGGCCGGCTCCTGGAGCGTGCTCGGCAATGCCATGGCGGACCCCTCCCATGCTGCGGCGCCGCGCCCGCCGTCATCCCTCCGATGCGTCGCGGCGCCCTCATGGGCGGGCATGTTAGGCGCAACGATGCGGATGCGAGACGGGGCTTCGCCGCCCGGTCGCTCACCATCGCGGCATCGGCGGCGTCGGGCGGAACAGGAACGCGTGGCGAACGCAACCCTTCCGAAAGGGCGGCGTTGCTCGCGCGCAGGCTGACCGCCGCTCCTCCCCCTGCGCGGCTGGGTCGGGACACGTTCCGGTCCGGCGTGTGCGGGTTCCGGTGTCGCCGGACGGCGGCTGGTCATGCTGGACGGACGACACGGAAGGAGTCCAATCATGAAATGGACAACGGCGACCGGTGTGGCGGCAGTAGCCCTGCTCGTGGCGGCCTGCGGCTACACCCAGGAGGAGCGAACCACCGGCGGGGCTGCGGCAGGCGCCGCGACCGGCGCAGGCATCGGGGCACTGGGCGGTCCCGTCGGCGCGCTGGCGGGCGCCGCGATCGGCGGCGCGGCCGGCGGCATCACCGGCGCCACGACGAGTCCGAGCGATATCAACCTCGGGCAGCCGCCCTGGACCAACCCGCAGACCGAGCTCCCCTTCGACGACACCCGCCGGACCGCAGCGCGGGGCTCGTCGGGCGGCGGGAGGTCGGCCTCGATGCGTTCCTCCTCCGTCCGCCAGGCGCAGATGGATCTCCAGCGCGCCGGCTTCGCCCCCGGGCCGATCGACGGCGTCTGGGGCTCGCAGACCGCGCGCGCGGTCAGGGAGTTCCAGCAGGCGCACAACCTGCCGCAGACGGGCCGCCTGGATTCCACGACCATGCAGGCCCTGCACTCCGCGACCGGCGGCACGGCGACCGGCAGCGGTGCCGCGGGCAGCATGGGCACCATGGGCGGCGGCTCGGGCATGACGGGGAGCATGAGCCCGTCCTCGACCCCCTCGACCGGGCCCGGCGGCACGAGCGACATCGGCAGCGGCAACCAGCCCGGCACAGGCGGGACGACCAGCACGCAGGGCCGCTGACGGCGCACGCACCGGCGGCGGGCGCGGCGCCGGTACCCGACGGGGCCTCGCTTGGCCCCGCCGGGCGCACTCCCGCCCGCGGTGGGCGGGCAGGCGAATCAGCGCGCCAGGGCCGTCGCCGGCAGCCAGGTCACAAGGCCGGGGAAGGCCGTCACCAGGGCGACGGCGGCGACCATCAGGAAGAAGAACGGCAGGGTATGGCGCGCGACGGTGAAGATGTCTTTGCCCGTCAGCCCTTGCAGCACGAACAGGTTGAAGCCGACCGGCGGCGTGATCTGCGCCATCTCCACGACCAGCACGATGAAGATCCCGAACCAGAGCAGGTCGAAGCCGGTGCGCTGGATGATCGGCAGCACCACCGAGGCGGTCAGCACGATCATGCTGATGCCGTCGATGAAGCAGCCGAGGATGAGATAGATCACCGTCAGGCAGGCGATGATGACGTAGGGGCTGAAACCCTGCGCCCCGACCCACTGCGCCATGGCGGCGGGGATGCCGGAATAGGCCATCGCCTGGGTCAGGAAGGCCGCGCCCGCGAGGATCAGGTTGATCATGCAGGAGAGCCGCGTCGCGCCCATCAGGCTTGCGACGAAGCTCTCGCGCGTCAGCGTCCCGCCCCAGGCGGAGAGGATGAGCGCGCCGACCACGCCGAACACCGCGGCCTCGGTCGCGGTCGCCCAGCCGAAATAGATGCTGCTCATCACGAAGGCGATCAGGCCCGCGACCGGGATGAGCTGGCCGGTCTCGCGCAGCCGCCGACGCAGGGGCATGGGCGGATCGGCCGGCGGGGTGAGCGCGGGGTTGAGCACCGACCAGACCGCGATGTAGCCGCTGAACAGCAGCATCAGGATGATCCCCGGGATCACCCCGGCGATGAACAGCCGGACGATCGAGACCTCGGCCGCCACGCCATAGACGATCATCACGATCGAGGGCGGAATCAGAAGGCCGAGCGTGCCCGCCCCGGCGAGGCTGCCGATCGCCATCGGCGGGTGGTAGCCGCGGGAGAGCAGCGCTGGCAGCGACATCTTGCCGATCGTCGCGGCGGTCGCGGCGCTGCTGCCGGAGACGGCGGCGAAGATGCCGCAGCCGATCACGTTCACATGCATCAGCCGCCCGGGCAGGCGCTGCACCCAGGGGGCGAGGCCGCGGAACATGTCCTCGCTGAGGCGGGTGCGGAACAGGATCTCGCCCATCCAGATAAAGAGCGGCAGGGCGGCGAGGGTCCAGGAGGCCATGGCCTGCCAGATCGCCGTGCCCATCACCTTCTCGACCGGGAAGCTCGCCATCCCCGGGACCAGCAGCGGCAGCACGACGATCCCGGCCAGCGCGACTACCATCAGCGCGAGGCCGATCCAGACGCCAAGGGCGAGCACGAGGAAGAGGAAGCCGAGGAGCAGCAGCCCGGCCTGGGTCTGGGCGAGTTCCATCAGATCTCCTCGGTGGCGCGCTCGACGGGCGAGGCCTCGGCCGCGGCGCGGCGGTAGCTCGGCGTGCCGCCGGCGAGGTGGCCGCCGAGATCGTCCACCAGGGCGATGGCCACCCGGCCGACCCCGAACGCACCCAGGGCCTGCGGCACCCAGAGCGGCCAGGCGATGCTGCCCTGCGCCACCTCGCCGAACTCGAACGAATCGCTGGCGAGGTCTGCCATGGAGTAGGCGAAGGCGAGCGCGACGCCGGCCGCGAGCAGCAGCGCCAGCGCCTCCATCGCGAAGCGCGCACGGCCGGCGAGCCGGCCGATCACCAGGTCCACGCGGATATGGGCCCCGTGTCGGAAGGTGTAGGCGAGCGGTAGGGTGGCGGAGGCGGCGACGGTGAACGCGGTGAGGTCGTCGGCGCCGAGCAGGACGCGGCCGAGGACGCGACCGCCCACCTGGAGCGCGATGATCACCCCGATCGCGGCAAGCGCCACGGCCCCGAGCACGCCACCGAGCAGGTAGAGGCCATCGAGCGCGCGGCGGAGCAGCGCCATGGCCGATCAGCCCGACACGGACGCGGCGCGGCCGGCACGGCCGCGGGGATCGGCAGGCGTGCCCCTGCCCCGCCGCCGCCCGGTGCGGTGGTCAACGCCCATCACGGGAGTGCAGCGCCCACGCACGCCCTCGGGAAGCCATCGGGCCACTCACGCCCCGCGGCGGTAGGCCTCGATGAGCTTCCGCCCGTCCTCGCCGGCGCGGGCGATCCACTCGTCCACGATGGTGCGGCTCACCTGCTGGAACTGCGCGCGAAGCTCCGGCGAGACCGTGCCGATGGTCATGCCGTGCTGCGCCAGGGCCTGCTCGGTGGCGTTGGATGCCTCCTCGGCATAGCGGTAGCCGCGCGTCTCGGCGCGCGCCGCGGCCTCGCGGATGGCCTGCTGCACGGCGGCCGGCTGCGCCTCGAAGTCGCGGCGGCGGAGGAGCATGGCGTTCTTGGTCATCGAGAAGCCGGCGGGGGTGAACACCTTCACATAGTCCCAGGCCGCGGTGTCCACGCCGGTCTGCGCCGAGGTGACCATCGCCTGCACGATGCCGGTCGCGAAGGCCTGCGCCAGCTCCGCCTGCTGCACCAGGGTCGGGTTGGCGCCGACGAGCTGGGCGAAGCGGTTGGTCAGCGCGCTGAAGGTGCGGAAGCGGGTGCCGCGGAGCTGATCGAGGCTGGTCAGCGGCTCGTGGGTATAGAAGCCCGCCGCCGGCCAGGGCACCAGGTAGAGCAGCATCAGCCCCTGCCGCTGCAGCCGCGCCTCGATGTAGGGCTTCTGCAGATCGGCGAGCTTCTTCGCCTCCTGGAAGTTGGTGACCAGGAACGGCAGGGAGTCGGCGTCGAAGAACGGATCCTCGTTGGCGTAGGCGGCGAGCAGGATCTCGCCCAGCTGCACCTGGCCGGTCTGCACGCCGCGCTTGATCTCCGGCATGCGCAGCAGGCTGGCGCCGCTGTGTACCTGCACGGTGAGCCGGCCGTTGGTGGCG
>JADGHI010000733.1 GCA_019689515.1 Acetobacteraceae bacterium
GGGCTGTGGGCGCGAGCGGTGGCGCGGCCCTTCCGGCGGCGGCAGCCGCGGTCGCGGCAGCGGGTGCGACCGGGGTGGCAGGCGAGGCTGTGGGCAAGGCGCTCGATCCGGCCTCGACCGGCAATCCGCCGCCAGGCGTCGGGGCCGAGGCGCGAGCGGATGGCCCCATGCTGGGCCTCAGGACCGCGACGGCCGAAAGCCAGGAGCAGGCCAAGCGGTTCCTGCGCGAGAGCGGCGCGGTGCGGATCTGGGTGCAGGAGACGCGCGCCGGCTGACCGGCGGCGGGCAGGCAAGCGGGCGGGGCGGCGCTGCGCCCTGCCCGTGAAGGAAGGGTGCGCCGCGCGGGGCGGGGCGGTTGCGCCCGTGCCCGCGCGGCGCGCCCCCGGCGTCACATCGCCTTAAGGTTGGTGGCCGCGGCCTTGCCGCGCTCCATCGCCACCTCGTAGCTGACCTTCTGGCCCTCGTTCAGGCCCTGGAGGCCGGCCTTCTGCACGGCGGTGATGTGGACGAACACGTCCTTGCCGCCGTCCTGCGGGACGATGAAGCCGAAGCCCTTGGTTGCGTTGAACCACTTTACGGTGCCGATCGCCATGCGATGCGGGCTCCTCTCTGTCTCTGGAGCCGCGCGGGCGCCAATCGCCTGCGCGGAACAACCGGGTCTCAGGGACGCGATGGAGGCACCCGGTGGTCCGGAGGCACGGCACGGCGAGCCAAGAGCGGTTGGCTCCACCATGGACGCAGATCGTCTGGGCGGAGTCAACAACGGCGTGGCGCATGCCGGTTCACGGCATCCTGAGCGGGCCGACCGGCCATCGTCGGGCGGCGGCCCGCCGAAACGGCGAAGGGGCGGCCCTTGCGGACCGCCCCTCCTCCGTTCGAACTCCGATCCGGGCGGATCAGAAGTCCATGTCGCCCATGCCGCCACCGGCGCCGCCAGCCGGAGCAGCCTTCTTCTCCGGCCGCTCGGCGACCATCGCCTCGGTGGTGATCAGCAGGCCGGCGACCGAAGCGGCGTCCTGCAGCGCAGTGCGCACCACCTTGGTCGGGTCGATGATGCCGGCCGCGACGAGGTCCTTGTACTCGTCGCTCTGGGCGTCATAGCCCCAGCTGTAGTCGTCCTTGCGCAGCACCTCGCCGGCGACCACGGCGCCGTCCTTGCCGGCGTTCTCCGCGATCTGGCGCAGCGGCATCTGGATCGCGCGGCGCACGATCTCGATGCCGACGTCCTGGTCGCGGTTGTCGCCCTTCAGGTTGGCGAGGACCTTGCTGGCCCGCGCCAGCGCCACGCCGCCGCCCGGGACGATGCCCTCCTCGACCGCGGCGCGGGTCGCGTGCAGCGCGTCGTCCACGCGGTCCTTGCGCTCCTTCACCTCGACCTCGGTCGAGCCGCCGACGCGGATCACGGCGACGCCGCCGGCGAGCTTCGCCAGCCGCTCCTGCAGCTTCTCACGGTCGTAGTCCGAGGTGGTCTCCTCGATCTGCGCCTTGATCTGCTCGCAGCGGCCCTTGATCTCGTCCTTGGAGCCGGCGCCGTCGACGATCGTGGTGTTTTCCTTCTCGATCCGCACCTTCTTGGCGCGGCCGAGCATGTTCAGCGTGACGTTCTCGAGCTTGATGCCGAGATCCTCGCTGATCACCTGGCCGCCGGTGAGGATCGCGATGTCCTCGAGCATCGCCTTGCGGCGATCGCCGAAGCCGGGCGCCTTCACCGCCGCGACCTTCAGGCCGCCGCGCAGCTTGTTGACGACCAGGGTGGCCAGCGCCTCGCCCTCGACGTCCTCGGCCACGATCACCAGCGGGCGGCCGGACTGCACCACCGCCTCGAGCAGCGGCAGCATCGGCTGCAGGCCGGAGAGCTTCTTCTCGTGGATCAGGATGTAGGGCTCATCCAGCTCCGCGACCATCTTCTCCGCGTTGGTGATGAAGTACGGAGAGACGTAGCCGCGGTCGAACTGCATGCCCTCGACGACGTCGAGCTCGGTCTGGATGCTCTTCGCTTCCTCGACCGTGATGACGCCCTCGTTGCCGACCTTCTCCATGGCCTTGGCGATCATCTCGCCAATTTCCTTCTCGCCATTGGCGGAGAGGGTGCCGACC
>JADGHI010000734.1 GCA_019689515.1 Acetobacteraceae bacterium
TGCCGAAGGACTGAGGGGACGGCGCCCGGCCGCCGCCCGGGGCGGCCGGGCGGCAGGCGCAACGGTCAGAGCGTGACCGCAACGCCCTTCTCGGGCACCAGGACGCGCGCCTTCGCACCCTGCATCTCGGCGACGAAGCCGGAGGCGTCGGGCAGCAGCAGGCCGAAGGTCGCGTAGTGGCAGGGGATCGCGGTCGTCACGCTCGGCAGGAAGCGCTTCACCGCCATGGCCGCGCTGCGCGGGCCCATGGTGAAGCGGTCGCCGATCGGCACGATCGCGACCGAGGGACGGTAGAGCTCGTCGATCAGCGCCATGTCGGAGAAGATCTCCGTGTCGCCCATGTGATAGACGACCGGCTCGCCCTGCACCTTCGGCGTCACGACGATGCCGTTCGGCAGGCCGAGATGCTGCGACATGCCGTTCTGCTCGAGCACGCCCGAGGAGTGGAAGGCGATGGTGAGCGAGACGGTGAACTCGCCCTGGTCGGTCGTGCCGCCGGTGTTCATCGGGTCCATCTTCTCGAGGCCCTGCCGGCCGAGCCACATGCAGAGGTCGTAATTCGCGACCACCTTCGCGCCGGTGCGCTTCGAGATGGCGACGGCATCGCCGACGTGATCCGAGTGGCCGTGGGTCAGCAGCACATGCGTCGCGCCCGCCGAGGCGGCCTCGGGGTCGCCCGAGAAGGCCGGATTACCGGTGAAAAAGGGGTCGATCAGCACGACCGACGAGCCGAATTCCAGCCGGAAGGCCGAATGGCCGAACCAGGTGATCTTCATCGCAGGCACTCCTGGGAATGATGCGTCGCGGCCGGGAGAATCCCCCGCGCCGCGGCTTGGTCAAGCGGGAAGTCGCGCGTGCACCCCATGCGGCTCCGCGCCTTGCGCCGGCGGGAACGCAGCCCCTAGAGTCCCGCCATGGGCGAGGACCACTCGGCGACCGGTTCGGGCGGCACGGAGGATCCGGAGGCGCTCGGTCAGTTGCGCCGCACGGTGCGCGGCTTTGTCGCGCGCCACCTCGCGCCGCTGGAGGCGGAGGTGGACGCGGCCGACGCCGTGGACCCGGCGGTGATGGCCCGGCTGAAGCGCGAGGCGATGGCGCTCGGCCTGTATGGCTACAACATGCCTGCGGAGCTGGGCGGTCCCGGCCTCTCCATGGTCGCTCAGGCGGTGATTGCCGAGGAGACCGGCCGCACCAGCATGCCGCTCGGCGAGGTCTTCGGCCGTCTGCCCGGCTCGCTCCGCTTCGCCGACGCGGCGCAGCGCGAGTGGCTCGTCGGGCCGCTGATGCGCGCCGAGACGACGATTGCCTACGCCCTGACCGAGCCTGATGCGGGCTCCGACCTCAACGCGCTCCGCACCCGCGCGCGCAGGGCCGAGGGCGGCTGGGTGGTGAGCGGCAGCAAGCAGTTCATCTCGCACGCCGACAGCGCGGACCACATCATCGTTCTCGCGGTGAGCGACCCGGAGGCGAAGCTGACGCGGCGCTTCACGACGCTGATCGTGCCGCGCGGCGCGCCGGGGCTCTCGATCACGCGGCGGTTCCGCAAGCTTGGCTGGCGCGGCTATCACCTCGCGGCCTTCACGCTGGAGGACTGCTTCGTGCCGGACACGCATGTGCTGGGCGAGCCGGGGCGCGGCTTCGAGATCATCATGGCGACGGTGAACGCCGACCGGGTGATGGTCGCCGGCCGGTGCGTGGGCATCGCGCAGGCCGCGCTGGATCTCGCCCTGCCCTGGGTGCGGGAGCGGCGCACCTTCGGCAAGGCGCTGGCGGAGCACCAGGCGATCCAGTTCGCGCTGGCCGACAGCGACGTGGAGCTGGAGGCGGCGCGGCTGCTCACGGAGAAGGCGGCGCGGCTGGGCGATGCGGGCGATCCGGGCTTCCGTATCGCCGCCTCGCGCGCGAAGCTCTACGCCAGCGAGATGGCCGGGCGCGTCACCGACCGGGTGCTGCAAGCCTTCGGCGGCGCCGGCTTCATGTGCGACCTGCCGGTCGAGCGGCTGTGGCGCGACGCGCGCGGCTTCCGCATCGGGGAGGGCACCTCCGAGATGCAGCGCATCCAGATCGCGCGCGCGCTCCTGCAGGGCTGAAGGG
>JADGHI010000735.1 GCA_019689515.1 Acetobacteraceae bacterium
CCCCCGGACGAGTCGTGACCCTCCCCTATCCGCACCGGCACCTGCTGGCCATCGAAGGCCTGGAGCCACCCTACATCGCCGACCTCCTGGATCTGGCAGAGAGCTACGCGCTGCTCAACCGCTCCGGCCAGACGCAGCGCGACCTGCTGCGCGGGCGGACGCTGATCAATCTGTTCTTCGAGGATTCGACCCGCACCCGCACCTCCTTCGAGATCGCCGGCAAGCGCCTCGGCGCCGACGTGATCAACATGTCGGTCTCGACCTCCAGCGTGAACAAGGGCGAGACGCTGCTCGACACCGCCGTCACGCTGAACGCGATGAACTGCGACCTGCTGGTGGTGCGCCACGCGCAGTCCGGGGCGCCGGCGCTGCTGGCCCAGAAGGTCTCCGCGGCCGTGATCAATGCCGGCGACGGCACGCACGAGCACCCGACCCAGGCGCTGCTCGACGCGCTGACCATCCGCCGCCGCATGGGACGGCTGGAGGGGCTGACGGTCGCCATCTGCGGCGACATCCTGCACAGCCGCGTCGCGCGCTCGAACATCCACCTGCTCACCGCCATGAACGCGCGGGTGCGCGTCGTCGGCCCGCCGACCCTGATCCCGGCGGAGGTGGCACGGCTCGGCGTCGAGGTGTACCACGACATGCGCGCCGGCCTCCGCGACGCCGACGTGGTGATGATGCTGCGCCTGCAGCGCGAGCGGATGGCCGCGGGCCTCGTTCCGAGCAGCCGCGAGTTCTTCCGGTTCTATGGTCTGGACGCCGAGAAGCTGGCGGTGGCGAAGCCCGACGCGATCGTCATGCACCCCGGCCCGATGAACCGCGGGGTGGAGATCGACAGCGCCATCGCCGACGATCCCGCGCGCAGCGTGATCGGCGAGCAGGTAGAGATGGGCGTGGCCGTACGCATGGCCGTGCTCGACGTGCTCTCGCGCCAGCTCCGGCGCAACGCCTGACGGCCGGCCTGATCCGATGCCCGATACGCTGATCGCCAACGCCCGGCTGCTCGACCCGGCCACCGGCCTCGACGCGCCCGGCGCCCTGCTGATCCGGGACGGCGTGATCGCCGATTTCGGCCCCGGCCTCTCCGCGCCGGAGGGGGCCGAGACGGTGGACGCCGCCGGCGCCTGCCTCGCCCCCGGCCTCGTGGACCTGCGCGCCGCGCTCGGCGAGCCCGGCGCCGAGCACCGCGAGACCATCGCCTCTGCCGCCCAGGCCGCGGCCGCGGGCGGCATCACCACGATCTGCGTCCTGCCCGACAGCGACCCGCCGATCGACGACCCCGCCCTGGTGCAGTTCGTCATCCGCCGCGGCGAAGCCACGGGCAGCGTCACCCTCCTCCCCTACGGCGCCGCCACGCGCGGCTGCGCCGGCAAGGAGATCGCGGAGTTCGGCCTGCTGCGCGAGGCTGGCGCCATCGCCTTCACCGATGGCGCCCGGGCCATCGGGGATGCGCGCACCATGCGCCTCGCCCTCTCCTATGCCCGCGGCTTCGGGACCTTCGTCGTCCAGCACCCGGAGGAGCCGAGCCTCGCCGCCGGAGGCGCCGCGACCGAAGGCGAGCTCGCCACCCGCCTCGGCCTCCCCGGCATCCCCGCCGCGGCCGAGGCGATCCTGGTCGAGCGCGACATCGCCCTCGCCCGCCTCACCGGCGGCCATGTCCACTTCGCCCATGTCTCCACCGCCGCGGCGCTGGACCGCATCCGCGCCGCGAAGGCGGAGGGCCTCGCCGTCACCTGCGACACGGCGCCGCCCTATTTCGACCTGAACGAGACGGCGATCGGCGACTTCCGCACCTACGCCAAGCTGTCGCCGCCGCTGCGGGCCGAGTCCGACCGCCTCGCGGTGGTCGCGGCGCTGAAGGACGGCACGATCGACGCCATCGCCTCGGACCACCAGCCGCGCGACGCCGACGACAAGCGCCTGCCCTTCGCCCAGGCCGCCGCCGGCGGCGCGGGGCTGGCGACGCTGCTCGCCGTCACCCTGGCGCGGGTGCATGGCGGCGACCTGACGCTGCTCCAGGCGCTCGACCTGCTCACCGCCCGGCCGGCGCGGCTGCTCGGCCTGCCGGCCGGGCGCCGCGCCAAGGGGG
>JADGHI010000736.1 GCA_019689515.1 Acetobacteraceae bacterium
GTCGCCACCGTCACCGGCCCCAGGATGTTCGGCAGCACGTGGCGCAGCAGCACCCGCGCCTCGCCCGCGCCCAACGCCCGCGCCGCCCGCACATAGTCCCGCGCCAGCACGGAGAGCGCCGCCGCGCGCGCCAGCCGCGCCACCCCGACCCAGCCGAACAGCGCAAGGATCACGGCGATGCGCAGGATGTCGGTTGCCGCCTCGCCCCGCGGCAGGCCGATGCGCGCCGGGTCCACCGCCGCCAGCACCACCAGCAGCGGCAGCGCCGGCAGGGCGAGCAGCCCGTCCGCGATCCGCATCAGCACCGCATCCGCCACCCCGCCGCGCCAAGCCGCGAACAGCCCGGCCGCGGTGCCGAGCAGCGTCGCCGCCAGCGCCGCCGCCACCCCGACCGTCAGCGACACGCGCGCCCCGTGCAGCAGCCGTAGCAGGAGGTCGCGCCCGAGATCGTCCGTGCCGAGCGGATGCTCGGGCGAGGGCGGCTCAAATCGCCGGAACAGGTCCGGCGCGAAGGGATCGTGCCCGAGCCACTGCTGCGCGACTGGTGCCGCCAGCGCCGCCGCCGCCAGCACCCCCAGCACCGCCAGGCCGAGCACGAGCCGCCGCCTCACCCGCGGCACCCCCGCGTCAGCGCCCTACGCATCCCGCAGCCTCGGATCGAGCGCCCGCTGTGCGAGATCCGCCGCGAGCGTCGCCAGCATCGTCACCAGCGCCGCCAGCAGCAGCGCGAGCAGCGCCAGGTTGTAGTCGTTCCCCATCACCGCGTCGTAGATCAGCTTCCCCATCCCCGGCTGCGCGAACACCGTCTCCGTCACCAGCGCGCCGGAGACGAGCGCTCCCGCATCCAATGCCGCGATGGTCAGGATCGGCACCGCCGCGTTGGGCAGCGCATGGCGCCACAGCACCACGCGCTCCGGCGCGCCGCGCGCGCGGGCGGAGCGGATCCAGGGCTCGCGCAGCGCCGCCTCCAGCGCCGCCGCGCTGTGCCGCGCATAGGCCGCGAGGTTGGCGATCGCCAGCGTCGCCACCGGCAGCACCAGGAAACGCAGCGCCTCGCCCAGGCCCGCCCCGTCCTCCGCCGCGCCGCCGGCCGGCAGCCAGCCCAGCCGCACCGCGAACAGGATGATCAGCAGCATCCCGAGCCAGAAGGAGGGCGCCGACTGCCCTATCACCGCCACCGCGTCCACCGCCGGCGCCGCGCGCGGCCGCAGCGCCGCCAGCGCCCCGAGCCCGATCCCGACCGCTGCCGCCAGCGTCAGCGCCGCGCCGAGCAGCACCAGCGTCGAGCCCAGCGCCGGCCACAGCACCGCCGCCGCCGGCTGCGCGAACAGCCGCGAGAAGCCGAATTCGCCCGAGAGCACCATCCCAACCCAGGCGCCGTAGCGCGCGAGCAATGGCCGATCGAGCCCGTGCAGCGCGCGGAGCCGCGCCGCATCCTCGGCCGAGAGCCGCGGATCGGAGGCGATGGCGAGGTCGATGGGATCGCCCGGCATCAGCCCGATCAGCCCATAGGCGCAGAAGGACAGCACCGCGAGCGTGATCGCGATCTGCACCAGCCGGGCTGCGATCAGGCGAGGCATGGGCGGCTGCTGCTCCTCCGGTCGCCATCAAGCCGCACGGGTCGCGCATGGCAAGGCCCGGCCCGGTCCATCCCGGACGGCCGGACTCTCCTTCAGTCCTGCGACGTCGCCAGAGGCGCGGCGTCGGCGGCGGTACGGTCGAGCGCCTCGATCCGCTCCAGCGCGTGGCGCAGCATGGCCGTCAGCGCGACGATCTCCTGCTCGCGCAGCGGCACGACCTCCGCCTCGGCGCACAGATTCACCTTCTGGTTAGTCGGCCGCCGCCAGCGGTGGTCGAAATCGGCCTGGCGGGGTTCTGGCTCATCATGATGATGGGCACCACGCAGGCGGCCTGAAAGCTCAGATCAGGTCGAGCGGGATGAACGGGCGGGGGAGGGCGACCGACAGGACGGAGCCACTTCCGCATGGCCCGGCGATGAAAACTCGGCCAGTTGTCGTGACAGCAAAGGCACGTCGCCGCCGTCCCGGCGTTGTCACGCGGCCAGAATGCCCTTCGACCGAGCCGCCACACC
>JADGHI010000737.1 GCA_019689515.1 Acetobacteraceae bacterium
GCAATAGCCCCTCCCCCGAGCACGCGCGCGCCCCATGCCGGTTCCTCCGCTCGAGATGATGCCGCCGCTGATGTTCGGCGGGCTCGTCGTTTTCCTGCTGATCGGCTACCCGGTAGCCTTCTCGCTCGCCGCGACCGGGTTGTTCTTCGGCTTCCTCTCGATCGAGGCCGGGTACTTCACCGAGGCCTATCTCCACAACCTGCCGCTGCGCATCTTCGGTATCCTCTCCAACGACCTGCTGCTGGCGATCCCGTTCTTCACCCTGATGGGGGCGATCCTGGAACGCTGCGGCCTGGCGGAGGACCTGCTGGAGGGCACGGGGCAGCTCTTCGGCAAGATCCCGGGCGGGCTCGCCTATGCCGTGATCCTCGTCGGCGCGGTCCTTGGCGCCATCACCGGGACGGTGGCGGCGAGCGTGATCGCGATGGGCATGATCTCGCTGCCCGTGATGATGCGCTACGGCTACGACATGCGCATCGCCACGGGCGTGATCGCGGCGAGTGGGACGATCACGCAGGTGATCCCGCCCTCGCTGGTGCTGATCGTGCTGGGCGACGTGCTCGGCAAGAGCGTGGGCGACATGTACGCCGGCGCGATCGGGCCCTCGATCCTGCAGGTGCTGCTGTTCCTCGGCTACATCGCGGTGGTCAGCATCGTCTCCCCGCACCGGGTGCCGCCGCTGCCGGAGGAGGCGCTGGTGCCGCGCGGCTGGTCGCTGTGGTGGCGCGTGCTGAAGGGCATGGTGCCCTCGATCGTGCTGATCTTCATGGTGCTGGGCACGATCTTCCTCGGCCTCGCCACGCCGACCGAGGCTGGGGCGATGGGCGTGGTGGGCGCGGTCGTGCTGGCGCTCATCAACCGCCGCTTCACCTGGCCGCTGATGCGCCAGGCCATGAGCAACACCATGCGCATCACCGCCATGGTGCTGTTCATCCTGATCGGCGCGACGGTGTTCAGCCTGGTCTTCCAGGGCGTGGACGGGGGGCTCTGGATCGAGCACCTGCTGTCCCACCTGCCCGGCGGGGCGACGGGCTTCCTGATCTTCACCCAGGTCTTCATCTTCCTGCTGGCGTTCTTCCTCGACTTCTTCGAGATCGCCTTCATTGTGCTGCCGCTGCTCGCGCCGGTGGCGGCGAAGCTCGGGATCGACCTGGTGTGGTTCGGGGTGCTGATCTGCGTGAACATGCAGACCAGCTTCATGCACCCGCCCTTCGGCTTCGCGCTGTTCTACCTGCGCGGGATCGCGCCGCGGGAGGTGCGGACCACGGAGATCTACTGGGGCGCGATCCCGTGGGTGTTCCTCCAGCTCGCGCTGGTGGCGATCGTGATCCTCTGGCCGGAGAGCGTGACCTACTGGCTCGACAAGGGCACCGGGGTGGATCCGAGCACGGTGCGCATCGAGGTACCGATGCCGGACACCTCGGAGGAGCCGCCGATCCCGACCTTCCGGTAGCGAGCGGCTTCCCGCCCGGCGCCGCGCGCGTCGCGCGTCAGAGGATCTCCAGCGGCCGCTTCCGGCGGGGCGGCGGAAAGGCGGCGTCGAGTTCGGCGAGGTCCTCGGGCGTCAGCGCGATCGCCGCCGCCGCCGCGTTCTCGCGCACATGCTCCGGTGAGGACGCCTTGGGGATGGCGATCACCCCGCCAGGGTCGCGCAGCGTCCAGGCCAGGGCGATCTGCGCCGGCGTCGCGCCATGCCGTGCGGCGATGGCGGCGAGGGTGGGGTCGCGCAGCATCTCGCCGGCCTGGCCGAGCGGCGTGTAGGCCATCACCGGCATGCCGCGCTCCCGGCAGAAGGGCAGCAGGTCGAACTCGATGCCGCGCGCCGAGAGGTTGTAAAGGACCTGGTCGGTCGCGCAGCGCGCAAGCGCCTCCTCGCCGAGCTCCTCGAGGTCGGAGACGTCGAGGTTGCTCACGCCCCAGCGGCGGATCTTACCCTGGCTGCGCAGCGCCTCGAAGGCCTCGACGGTCTCGGCGAGGGGGGCGGAGCCGCGCCAGTGCAGCAGGTAGAGGTCGATGGTGTCCACGCGCAGGCGGCGCAGGCTGCGCTCGCAGGCCGCGGGCATGGCGCGGCGCGTGGCGTTGTGCGG
>JADGHI010000738.1 GCA_019689515.1 Acetobacteraceae bacterium
TCCCCCCTGGTTTGCGGGGGGCGGGCGCCGGCCCCGTCGCGGGCGGGGGCGGGCCTCCCTGGAGCAGATCGCCGCAGGGCGAAATCGCCCGGAGGCGTGAATCCGCGAACGCGTGTGAGCGGTAGGGCGCTTGGCGAAAACCCGGCCGCGCCTTCGGATTGCCCTCCGGCGCCACCGGAAGCCGCGCCGGAATCAATCTGCTGGGCCGAGATCCGGGACCACTCGCCGCCAAGCCAGGCCGGATGATGCGGGTTCCCCGTCGCGGGGGCGTGGGGTCAGGACATCTCGTGGTAGCGGACGAGGCGGCGACGCCCTTCGCGCCGCCGCCACCGCGTCCCATCCTTGCCTGTCCCTCCGCTTGCCGGGAGCGGCCGCCCGCGTCGCCCTCAGCTCCTTGCCGGCCTGACCGTAGTCTGGCCGACAAGGAGGGGCCAAGCATGTCCGAAGCAGCGATCACGCCCCGGGCGTTTCCACCCGGGGCGAGCGCCGCCTAGCCCGGGCTGCCCCGCTCCGGGCCGCGCAGGCGCAGCGGGATGAAGCGCTGGCCGCTCTGGCTCTCGACCAGGAGCAGGGCGGTGGCGCGGTTCTGCCGGCGCAGCCGCGCGATCTGCTCCTGCAGCTCCTGCGGCGTGTTCACCCGCTGCTGCTGCACCTCGACGATGACGTCGCCGGGGGCGAGCCCGCGCTCGGCGGCCGGGCTGTCCGGCGCGACCTCGACGACGACCACGCCCCGCTGGTCCGGCCGCAGGCTGAAGCGGTCCCGCATCTCGGGCGAGATCGGCGCGACGCGCAGGCCGAGGCCCGAGAGCTCGGTCGGGCGCGGCGGCTCGCCGGGGGTGGCGGCGGCCTGTTGCGGTTCGGAGGGCAGCTCGCCGAGCGTGACCCGCACCGTCTCCTCCTTGCCGTCGCGCCAGATCACGACGGGCACTTCGGATCCGACCGGGCTCTCCGCGACGATGCGCGGCAGGACGCGCATCTCGCGCACCTCATGGCCGTTGAAGCGCAGAATCACGTCGCCGGAGCGGATGCCCGCCTTGGCGGCGGGGCCGTCCTCCTGCGCGCGGGCGACGAGCGCGCCGCGGGCGCCGCCGGGGACGCGCAGCGCCTCGGCGATCTCGTCCGTCACCTGCTGGATGTTGACGCCGAGCCAGCCGCGGCGGACGCGGTGCGGCGGCTCGCGGAGCTGGGCGACGATGTTCTTCGCCAGGTTCGACGGGATGGCGAAGCCGATGCCGATCGAGCCGCCGGAGGGCGAGTAGATCGCGGTGTTGATGCCGATCACCTGGCCCTGGAGGTTGAACAGCGGCCCGCCGGAATTGCCGCGGTTGATCGCCGCATCGGTCTGGATGAAGTCGTCGTAGCGCCCGGCGCGGATGTCGCGCCCGCGGGCGGAGATGATGCCCGCGGTGACCGAGCCGCCGAGGCCGAAGGGATTGCCGATCGCGAGCACCCAGTCGCCGACCTGCGCGGAGTCGGAATCGCCGAACGCCACCGCGGTCAGCGGACGGTCGGTCTTCACCCGCAGCACGGCGATGTCGGTGCTCGGGTCGGTGCCCACCACCTCGGCGCGCAGCGTGGTGTCGTCATGCAGGATGACGTTGATCTCGTCGGCGCCCTCGATGACGTGGTTGTTGGTGACGATGATGCCGGAGGCATCCACGATGAAGCCGGAGCCGAGCGAGCGGGCGCGGCGCTGCGGGGGCCGCGGCTGGTCGGGCTGGCCCTGGCCGGGCGGGCGCTGGCGGTTGAAGAATTCGCGGAAGAACTCCTCGAACGGGCTGCCGGGCGGCGCCTGCGGGATGTCCGGCATGTCCGGCCGTCCGGCGCGCGCCGTCCGGGCCTGCGTGGTCGAGATGTTGACCACCGCGGGGAGGAGCTGGCGCGCGAGCGGCGCGAAGGACTCCGGCCGGTTGTGCAGCGGCACCGGCGTCGGCGAGGCCTCGGAGGCCGGTGGCGCCGAGGCGGAGGGCGGTGGTGCCGGCAGCGGCGCCGAAGGGGCTTGCTGCGACTGGGGGCCCCTCTGGGCCGGGGTCGGGGCCTGCGCCAGAGCAGGCGCCGCGGCCGTGAGGAGGGCGGCGAGGCTGAGG
>JADGHI010000739.1 GCA_019689515.1 Acetobacteraceae bacterium
GGGCCGGGAACGCGGCGATGACGGGCACACCGCGGCGCATGACTCGGACGCCGTGGCATGCGCATGGCACCCGATGCGGGCGGGCGTGCGCCGCCTGAGCCTACGGCGCAGGCCGGTCAATGCCGGCCCGCGCCGGATGCGTCATTCGGTCGCGGGTTCGCCGGGTCGCTTCGGGATGCGCGCGGTCACCTCGATCTCGATGCGCATCTCCGGCGTCTGCAGCCCGGCGTGGATCAGCGTGGAAGCCGGGCGCGCCCTGCCGAGATACCGCTTCACCACCGGCCAGCAGGGCGGCCAGTCGGCGCGGTCCGGCACGATGAACAGCACGCGCACCACGTCGTCCAGGGTGCAGCCGGCTTCCGCCAGGGCGGCGGCGATGTTGCGGAAGGCCTGCTCGGCCTGCTCGACCACGCCCGGCGCGATGGTCATCGCCGCGTAATCGTAGCCCGTCGTGCCGGAGACCCAGACGAGATCGCCGTCCACCACGGCACGCGAATAGCCGATCTCCTCCTCGAAGCGGCTGCCCGAGGAGATCAGGCGGCGGGTCATGCCGGGACGCCCGCGCACCGCTCCGGCCGATGCCTGCGCTCGGTCGAGGCCGGGAAGCGCGCCAGCCTGTCGGCCGGCCGGATCGGGCGGCGGACCAGCTCCCCGCCGCAATTCGGGCAGCGCATGCCGAGCCGCGTCTCGGCGCAGTCCCGGCACCAGGTGCACTCGAAGGAGCAGATCAGGGCGTCGCGCGACTCAGGCGGCAGGTCCCGGCCGCAGCACTCGCAGCAGGGCCGCAGTTCCAGCATCGCCGCGCGCCCTCAGCCCGGCGCGCAGACGAGGACGGCGACGGCACCGTCCGGATCGGGCGAGGCCAGGAGCACGACGCGGCGGATCGTCGCGACCCGCCCCTCGTCATCGGCCAGCTCCATGCCGGGCTGCGGGATCACGGGTAGTTCCAGCACGCCGTTGTCGCGTGCCGGCTGCCCGACGCCGAGCCCGTCCGCATCGAACCAGACCCGCACCCGGTATCCCGCCATGGCCGCTGCCTCCTGCTCCGCCGCGGGCTACTCCAGCCCGTCGTAGAAGTCGTTGCCCTTGTCGTCCACCACGATGAAGGCCGGGAAGTCCTTCACCTCGATCCGCCACACGGCCTCCATGCCGAGCTCAGGATACTCCAGAACCTCGACCTTGGTGATGCAGTCCTGCGCGAGCCGCGCCGCCGGGCCGCCCACCGAGCCGAGATAGAAGCCGCCGTACTTCCGGCAGGCATCCCGCACGGCCCGGGAGCGGTTGCCCTTGGCGAGCATCACCAAGCTGCCGCCGTTGCGCTGGAACTCCTCGACATAGGAGTCCATGCGTCCGGCGGTCGTGGGCCCGAAGCTCCCGGTGGCGTAGCCCTGCGGCGTCTTGGCCGGGCCGGCGTAATAGACCGGGTGGTCCTTGATGTACTGCGGCAGGCCCTCGCCGCGGTCGAGCCGCTCCTGCAGCTTGGCGTGGGCGATGTCGCGCGCCACCACCATCGGCCCGGTCAGGGAGACGCGCGTCTTCACCGGGTATTTCGACAGCGTGGCACGGATCTCGTCCATCGGGCGATTCAGGTCGATCTGCACCACCTCGCCGCCGAGGATGTCCTCCGTCGCCTCCGGCAGGTACTTCGCCGGGTCGTGCTCCAGCTCCTCGAGGAACACGCCTTCCGGCGTGATCTTCGCCTTGATCTGCCGGTCGGCCGAGCACGAGACGCCGATCCCGATCGGCAGGGACGCGCCGTGGCGCGGCAGGCGGATCACCCGCACGTCGTGGCAGAAGTACTTGCCGCCGAACTGCGCCCCGATGCCGAGATTCTGCGTCAGCTTGTGGATCTCGGCCTCCAGCTCCGGGTCGCGGATGGCGTGGCCGGCCTTGCTGCCCTTGGTCGGTAGCGAATCGAGATAGCGCGTGCTCGCCAGCTTCACCGTCTTCAGCGTCGTCTCGGCGCTGGTGCCGCCGATCACGATGGCCAGGTGGTAGGGCGGGCAGGCGGAGGTGCCGAGCGTCTTGATCTTCTCCTCGATGAAGGCCAGCAGCTTCGGCTTGTTCAGCAC
>JADGHI010000740.1 GCA_019689515.1 Acetobacteraceae bacterium
CCTCCAGCGCGACGGCGAGGCGCCACTCCGGCAGTATGCCGCCGGGCCGCGGCACCGCCTCGAGCGCCGGCATCCACTCGGTGCCAGCGAAGGAGATCCGCGTCACCGGCCCGCGCCAGCCGCCGCGCCGCCGGTCGAAATTCATCAGCCCGTCGCGCAGCGCCTTTTCCGCGATCGCCTGAAGGGCGGGATCGAGGCTGGTGCGCACGACGTAGCCGCCCATCACCGTCTGATCGGGGCCGAAGCGCTGGATCAGCTCGCGACGCACCTCCTCGGTGAAGTACTGGCCGACCGAGATCATGTCGGGCCGGCGGAGGGGGCGCGGGTTGATCGGCTCGGCCTTGGCGGCGCGCGCCTCCTCGGGCGTGATCGCACCGTCCTCGAGCATCCGGTCGATCACCCAGTTGCGGCGCTCCAGCGCGCGCTCGGGGTAGCGGAAGGGATTGTAGAGATTCGGGCCCTTGGGCAGGGCGGCGAGGAAGGCGGCCTCGGCGAGGGTCAGCTCGTCGAGGCTCTTGTTGAAGTAGTTCTGCGCCGCCGCCGCGACGCCGTAGGCCTGCAGGCCGAGGAAGATCTCGTTGAGGTAGATCTCCAGGATGCGGGCCTTCGGCATCGCCTGCTCGATGCGCATCGCGAGGATCGCCTCGCGCGCCTTGCGCAGCAGGGTCTGGTCGGAGCCGACCAGCATGTTCTTGGCGACCTGCTGGGTGATCGTCGAGGCCCCGACCGGCCGCCGGCCGCTGCCCATGCGGTCCACATTGGTGAGGACGGCGCGGACGATGCCGATGGGATCGACGCCGTGGTGCTCCCAGAAGCGCTGGTCCTCGGCGGAGACGAAGGCCTGCTGGACGCGGCGCGGGATCGCCTCGATCGGCACGAAGACGCGGCGCTCCGCGGCGAGCTCGGCCATCAGCCGGGAATCCGCGGCGTAGATCCGGCTCATCTGCGGCGGGTCGTAGTCGGCGAGCCAGCGGTAGTCCGGCAGCTCCTGCGCGATGTGCTGATAGACGCCATAGCCGACCGCGGCCGCGGCGACGGCGCCCGCACCGCCGAGGATCAGCAGGAGGCGGAGCAGCCCGAGGAAGATGCGCGGGCGCCGCCGCCTCCGGCGCTCCGGCCGGCGCGCCGGAGGCGTTGGCGGCACGCCGGGAGGAGCCACGGCGCCGGGCGGCGGGAGGTCCGCGCCGGGCCGGGATGCGCCGGGGGAGCGGCGGCGGCCGGAGCCGGGGCGGTCACCGGCGAGGGGCGTGTCGGCGCGCAGGTCGTCAGGAGGCATGTCGCATCCCATACAACGCCCCGCCGACGGGTGCGATGCCCATGGCGGCGCGAGGCCATGATCCCTGCACCATGGCGCCACGCCGCAGAATCATGGGGGTGCGGGCGCGGAGGTCGTTCCAGATGTCGGTCTGTTGATGCCCGCATTCCACCCACTGCGCAGCCGGCTGCGTCGGCCGGCGCGCTGCTGGGGGATCGGACGAGGACCAGGCGCCCGCCTTGCAAGCTGCCTCGACCGCCGGCGCCCTTGTGGCGACGTGGCCGCGACGCCGCCCGCCCGCCCGGCCGCATGGGCCGGCACGTGGGCGGAGGTGATCAGCGGAGGAGCCTATCCCTCGGCTGGCTCGCGGGACCCGGATGCCTCCTGCGCGGCCAGCGGCCCCGCCGGCCCCGCCTCCAGCCAGGCCCCGATCGCTTGCGCCAGCGCCCTGGCGACCTTCTTGCGATGCGCGGGCTGGCGCAGCGCCGCCTCGTCGGCCGGGTGCGAGAGGAAGCCCATCTCCACCAGCACGGAGGGGACCTCCGGCGCCTGCAGCACGACGAAGCCGGCCTGGCGGTGGGTGTTCGGGAGCAGCGGAACGGCCTCGCCGAGCTTCTTCACCACGAGTCGCGCCATGCGCAGCGAGCCGGCGCGCGTCTCCTGGCGCATCAGGCTGAGCAGGATGCGCTGCACCTCGGGCGAGACGCTCGGCAGCCGCAGCCCGCCGGCGCGGTCGGCCAGGTTCTCGCGGCGGGCGAGCGCCTCCGAGAGTGGGTCGGAGGCGGTCTCGGACAGGGTATAGACG
>JADGHI010000741.1 GCA_019689515.1 Acetobacteraceae bacterium
GCCGCCACCGGGCGGCGGTGTCCCCGCGGCGGGGGAAGGTGCGCGTGCCGGGCGCGTTCCGCCGCTGCGCGCCGCGCCACCGGCAGTATTGCCGCCAGACCGTCCGGACGCAGCCGCCGCTGCCGCTTCCTGCGCCAGGATCCACTCCGGCCGCTCGCCCATCGGCGGCAGCGTGATTCGGCCGTTCATCGGCATGGCGATCCGCTGGGCGATCTCCTGCGCCCGGTCGGTCTCCGGCAGCAGGCCGAGGATCGGCGCGACCCGGCTGATCACCATGTGCGCCGCCGGCGCCGCCACCCAGCCCGCCGTGGCGTAGCCGTGGCTGCGCGCGTTCGGCTTGGGTTCGTCCACCATCACGTAGAGGGCGTAGCGCGGTGCATGGATCGGGAACGCCCCGACGAAGGCGGCGATGCGCTTGTTCGGCAGGTAGCCGCCGCGCGGGCCCGTCTTCTGCGCCGTGCCGGTCTTTCCGCCGACGAAGTAGCCCGCGACCTCCGCGCTCCTGCCCGAGCCCTCCGTCACCACCAGGCGCATCAGCCTGCGGATGATGTCGCTGGTGCGCTCGGAGATCACCCGCGTGCCAGGGCGCACCGTCCCCGGCGGCTGGGCGAGCAGCGTCGGCTGGCGGTAGATTCCGCCATTGGCGAGCGCCGCCACGCCGGTCACCACATGCAGGGGCGTGACCGAGATGCCGTGGCCGAAGCCGATGGTCATGGTGTTGATCTCGCGCCAGTCCTGCGGGCGCGGAATCAGCGGCACCGCCCGCTCCGGCAGCTCGATCTGCAGGCGCGAGCCCATGCCCATGCGCACCATGAACTCGCGGTGCCGCGTCGGGCCGACCGCCGCGGCCATGTGGGCGGAGGCGATGTTGGAGGAGTAGGCGATGATCTCCGGCAGCGCCAGCCAGCGCCCCTTCCCCCTGAAGTCGTTGATGGTGAAACGGCCGTAGCGGATCGGTGCCGCGGCGCTGAAGCCGTTCCAGGGCTGCACCACGCCGTATTCCAGCGCCATCGCCGCGGTCATCAGTTTGAAGGTCGAGCCGGGCTCGTACACGCCGACCGTGACGCGATTGAAGCGCGGGTCGTTGGCCTGGCGCTCGCGCTGCTCGCGGTCCCGCGCCCGCTCGCTCTGCGCGGCCGGGGTGGTGTTGCCGCTGCCGCCGGCTCGCCGCTGCAGCCCGGCCGGGTCGGAGGCGTCGTAGTCCGGCAGGCTGACCATGCCCAGCACCTCGCCGGTGTTCACGTCCAGCAGCACCCCGGCGCCGCCGATGCCGTTGAACTCCGCGATCGCGCGCTGCACCGCGTCGCGCAGCGCGAGCTGCACGCGCACGTCGAGCGAGAGGCGCAGCGCCTCGCCGCGGCGCAGGCGTTCGTCGAAGCTGCGCTCGACGCCGGCGATCCCGTTGCCGTCCACGTCCACCGCGCCCAGCACGTGCACCGCGGCGCGGCCCTGCGGGTAGTAGCGGCGCTCGGCCTCCTCGAAGAACACGCCGGGGATGCCGAGGTCGTTCACCGCCTGCTGCTGCCGGGGGGTGAGCGAGCGGTGAATGTAGGTGAACTGCCGGTCGCCCGAGAGTCGCTGGATCAGCCGCTCGCGGTCGAGCTCCGGCAGCACGGTACGGAGCCGGTCGGCCGCCTCCGCCGGGTTGTGGATCTCGCGCGGATTAGCGGCGAGCGCGGTAATCGGCAGCGAGACGGCGAGCAGCTCCCCGTTGCGGTCCACGATCGGCGCGCGCGGCCCGGCCGGCCGCGCCGCGGCGGGCGCGGTGGGGGCGATCGCGACGCCGGCTGCGGCGGCGGTGCGGCGCGGCTTCGCCGGGTCGAACACGGTGGCCAGGGCGAGCTTGAGGCCGACCGCCCCGAACAGCAGCGCGAAGCCGCCGGCGGCCAGCACCAGGCGCCCGCGCGTGCGTTCGATGGCCTTGCGGCGGGCGAGCTCCGGCTGAGTGACGCGCACGAGCGCGCCCCGGCTCCGCGGCTGCTCGGACGGAGCGGCCGTGGCGGCAGCGGCGGGCACCATCGGCACGAGGGCGGCGCTGCCTCCGGCGGCTGCGCCGAAG
>JADGHI010000742.1 GCA_019689515.1 Acetobacteraceae bacterium
CACCAGGTTCAGCGCGAAGCCGACATCGAGCCCGACGAACAGCCGCGCCAGGTCCACCAGCCTGCGGTATCGCGGCGTGCCGGGCAGCAGCGACTCGAAGGCGGAGCGGCGCAGCGGGCCGATGCGGATGACGAAGCGCGCCTGCGGGTCCCAGACCTGCGAACCGGCTGCGGCGCCACGGCCGAGCGCGGCATGCTGCCCGATCCGCCCGCCGCCGAGCCGGGTCTGCTCCTCCTCCGGCAGCCGTAGCCAGCCGCCGGTGAACTCCTCGATGTCCACGCGCCCGCCGATCTCCTCCTCCAGCATCGCCCGCAGCCGCTCCGCCGAGCGGGTACGGGCGGCGAGGTTGCCGGCGTGGTAGAGCAGCGTCGGCATGGGCGGCGCGATCCGCCCCTCGAGGCCCGGTGTGGCCATGCCGATCGCCGCGGCCAGCACCGTCTCGGCCGGGACCGGGTTGCGGGTCGGGCGGTACTTCGCGCCGGCCTTGGCGTAGAGCCCGATGAAGCGCCGGGCGTTCATGTCGAGGAAGGCGTGCAGCGCGGTCGAGCGCTTGCGCAGCTCCGCCCCGACCGTCGCCGTGATGTGGCGCGGCAGCACGCCGCCGGGGCCGATTAGGCCGAAGGCGGCGACCGTCAGCTCGCCCGCTTCGGGCCGCGCCTGCACCACCTCGCCGGCCGGCAGGCCGAGCCGCGGCCAGCTCCGGTAGCGCAGCTCCAGCGGGTCTGCGCCCGCCGCGCCGTGGGCGACGCGCGCGGCGACGTCGATCGCCTGGTCGAGGACGAAGCGCGTCGGCTCACGCGCCAGGCGCTGGGCCGGGGCGACGGCGCGCAGCGTCGGGGAGGGCGGCGGGTCGTCCGGCTCGTCCGGCACCGGCGGCCCTGCAATGGTGGAATCGCGCGCTGCCGCGGCCGCCGCTTGCTCCGCCGCCGCGCTCTCCGTCGCCTCCAGCGCGGCATCGAGCAGCGCGGCTGCGGCCGCTGCCCGGCGTTCCTCCAACGGCGAGACCGGCGGTTGCGCGGGAGCGTCGGCCTGCGGCGGTGCCTCCTCCGGCTCGCGGTCCTGCGCGGCCTCGGTGCTCGGGTCTCCGGGCGCGCTTTCGAACGCGGGGCCGAGATCGGGCTCCCTGGGAGGCGCATCCGCGGCCTCGGCCGACGCTTCCGCCGTGGGCGCCTGTGCGGCGTCCTCCCCCACCCGCGGCTCCGGCGCCTTGGCGGGAGGCGGCGGCGGCGGAACGCGTCGGACGATGATGGTCTCGTCCGTCACAGGAGCGTCCGCGTTCCGCTGCGCGGCGGGAAGCGCGCCACCAGGCCGGGGCGGCCGCGCAGCGCCACGCTTGTGCGCACGAAGGCGTTCACCGTCGCCTGCAGCGCCAGGAAGCGTTCCAGCACCGCGGCCATCAGGTAGAGCCCGCCGGGCTGCCAGGCCTGCGGGTCGAAGGTCAGGGTCACCTCCAGCCCGCGCACGAAGGCGCCCGGCCGTCCGCCTGGCAGCCGCGCGACTCCCGGCGTGGCGTCCACCGAGAGCAGCGCGGAAAGCGCGGCCCGGCTCTCGGCGCTGTCCCGCAGGTCGTGCAGGCGCAGAATCTCGCGCAGCGCCTGCGCCCCCTGCTCACCGCCGGATATCGAGAGGTGGTTGAGTGCCAGATGCGAGATCAGCCGCCAGGCCGAGCGTTCGCGCAGCGGCGGACGAAGGGTCGGCGTGGCCGGCGACAGGCATTCCGCCTGGGTCACCGGCGAGCCGCCCTCGGCCACGCGCAACCGCGGCTGCCCGCCCCCGAAGGGCAGCAGGGCGGGCAGGTCGCGGTTGCAGCACAGCGCCTCGACCGTCAGCACCGCATCCGCCGGCCGCGCCGGGTCGAAGGCAGCATCGCGCAGCATCAGCGTGGTCTGGGTGCCGGTCAGCGGCGAGGCGGCCGGGGCGCGACGCGCCAAGTAATGCACCTCGGCGAGCGTGCCGTCCTCCGCCGTGCCCTCGCCGCGGCCGAGGCGATGGAAGGGAAGCACCTCGCGCCGCGAGCCGTCCGGACGGCTCTCGCGGACCTGCTCGATCGCGTAGATCT